>NZ_JBHUSB010000007.1:0-220133 GCF_042673905.1 Arthrobacter sp. NPDC057009 | reverse complement strand
CCAAGAACAACGCCATCAAAAAACTCAACAGCCTAGGCTTCAACGTCACCATCACCCCGGCCACCGCAGCCTGACGAACCTTACTTTCGTATTAGCCTTGTAGGCATGGGACACGACCACAACCACGCCCACAGCCTTACGGCCACGGGGAGGCATCGCAGCCGGCTGATGGCGGTCCTGGCCATCACCCTCTCCGTGATGGTGATACAGGTGGTCGGGTCCCTGTTGTCAGGTTCCCTCGCCCTGCTGGCCGACGCGGGCCACATGCTTTCTGACGCTGCCGGTGTCTTCATCGCCCTGATGGCCGCTTGGATCGCGGCGCTGCCGGCCAGCCATCTGCGGACCTACGGCTACCAGCGGGCGGAAGTGCTGGCCGCGCTTGCCAACGCCCTGATCCTGGTGGTCGTGTCGGCAGTCATCTTTACCGAGGCGATCCGGCGCATTGGCTCTGCACCCGAGGTGCACACCGACATCATGCTGTACGCCGCCGTCCTGGGCGCGGCCGCGAACCTCGTTTCCCTGCTGATCCTGCGCAAGGCCCAGCAGGAAAGCCTCAACGTCCGCGGCGCCTACCTGGAAGTGCTCGGCGACCTGCTCGGCTCGTTCGCCGTGATTGCCGCTGCCCTTGTAATCAAGTTCACCGGCTATCTGGCAGCGGACACCATCGCGTCCGTGATCATTGCCGCGATGATCCTGCCCCGGGCCTGGCATCTGCTCCGCGAGGTGGTCGATGTCCTGCTGGAGGCCACCCCGAAGGGCGTGGAAGTCAGCATGATCCGCGAACACATCCTTTCGGTGGCTGGCGTGGTGGCCGTCCACGACATCCACATCTGGACCATCACGTCAGGCGTGCCGGTGTTTTCCGCCCATGTGGTGGTGGAGGACGAGATGCTGAACGCCAAGGGCACGGACCAGGTCCTGGACAAGCTCACCAGCTGCCTGGGCTCGCATTTCGACACCGAACACTGCACGTTCCAACTGGAACCGGCCAGCCACTCAGAGCACGAAGCGCGCCAGCACGCCTGACGTTTCGCTGGCGGTTTGCGCTTCCGCGGTATTGCAACACGCCCAAGCGCCTCCCGGCGAATGACACTGCTGTTGTTTATGTTATTGATGTGACCAGTGTTGCCAAAGTGGCAATAGGGCACCTAACCTCAGAGGGCTGGGCATCTCCTGCGGCGCATTTCCGTGCTGCCTCCCGTTCCGTTCGCCCCGCCCTGACTTGCGAGGTTACGAATGGGTTTGACCGGCTCTGGCCGTACGACGGCGGTCCTGTGCACCGCCGTCGTCCTCTTTGGAACCCTTGCGGCACCCGCACGCGCTGACCGGGCACTTGCAGTAACGCCCTCGTTGGTCCTTGCGGCAGCAGCCCTGACGGTTCCGGCAGCACCGGAGATCCCCTCCCCCGCGGACATCGCTGCCGCCAAGTCCAGTGAAAGTGCAACGGCGGCAAAGGTTTCCGACATTGAGGGCATCCTCGCAGACGCCGCGGCGGCGCAGGAGGTCACGTTCGCGCGTACCCTCGAAGCCAACAACGCCTACAGCAACGCCCTCGTAGAGCTGCAGACGAGGTCCGAGGCCGCCGCGGTGGCCACGGCAAGGGCCGCTGCCGCGGACAAGGAACAGTCCAGGAGCCGGAAGGCCGTGGGGCAGCTGGCCGGGGACCTGTACCGGAACGGCGGCCTCAATCCGGAGCTGGCGGACTGGTCACCGGAACGGGCGACGTGCTCGCCAAGGCTGCAACGCTGCAGGCCCTGACCGCCGGCCGAAGCAGGGCCTTCGCAGAAGCCGAAACCACCGCCGCCGCTGCAGAATCACTCACCGCCGCTGCCGCCGATGCGCAGCGCGTGGCAGACGACGCCGCAAAAAATGCCGAGACCCTCAAGGCCCAGGCGAACCAGGCCAATGCAGCCCAGGCGAAGGCGGTGGCGGATGCCAAGGCACAGCGGACTGTCCTCGTGGGGCAGCTCGCCACGCTGCGCAACACGACGGCGGCACTGGAGTCCGCCCGCGTGGACGGCCTGGAGCGCGAGCGCCAGCAGGCCCGCCTTGCCGCCGTGACTGCTGCCGCCGAACGTGCTGCCGCAGCCCAGGCCGTGGCAGACCAGGCAGCTGCAGGAAGCGCTGAGGCGTCCGGCGGCGGGACTGCGCCGTCGGTGGACCGGGCCGCTTCAGCGCCTGCAGCGACGCCGGCCCGGCGGGATCCTGCCCCTGCCGCTCCGGCCCCAGCCGATCCTGCCCCGGTGCGCCCGGCTCCCGCGCCTGCGGCTCCGGCCCCGGCTCCCGTACGGCCAGCCCCGGCTCCCGCGCCGGCACAGCCGGCACCTGCCCCGGCCCCTGTACCGGTTCAGCCGGCTCCTGCCCCGGTTCAGCCCGCCCCGTCTCCTAGCGGCTCCAACCAGGCAGCCATTTCCGTGGCCATGGCCAAGGTGGGCTCGCCGTACTTCTACCAGTACGGCGGCACCGGCGCCTACGGTTTCGACTGTTCGGGCCTGGTCCAGAACGCGTTCGCAGCCATCGGCAAGCAACTTCCGCGCACCGCTGCGGAGCAGTTCGCCCAGGCACCCGTCCACGTTCCCCTGTCCCAGGCCCAGCCCGGGGATCTCCTGGTCTGGGGATCCGCCCCCGGTTTCTACCATGTGGCGATTTACCTCGGCGGCGGCAAGGTGGTCCAGGCGCTGAACCCGTCCGCGGGCATCACCGTTACGGACCTGAGCATGATGGCCGGCATGCAGCTGCACCCGGTCGCGGCACGGTACTGATCCAGCCGGGCTGATCCCGGCCCGCTGATCCCAGCCGGGCTGATCCCGGCACAAAACGGAAAACCCTAAGACAGCACGTCCTTGCTCACGAACCTGCCGTACGCGAGTGCCCCGAAGGCCGCGATGTAGCCGGCCTGCAGGAGCGCGTTGTCACCAAACGAGTCCCAGCCGATGGGCTGGCGGAGCAGGTCTGCGAAGCCAAACCAGTAGTGCGTGAACAGCCATGGGTGCAGCCACTCCAGCTGCGGCAGCTGGTCGAGCACCTGGGAAACAACAGAGAGAACGATGGTCGCGGCCATGGCGCCCACGGGCACGTCGGTCAGTGTGGACAGGAACAGCCCGATGGCCGACAGCCCCAGCAGGGACACGGCCTGGTAGGCGGCGATCAGCAGCATCCTGACCAGCGCCTCCTCCGGTTCCACGAGGTCGCCCGAGAGCAGCGCCACCGGCCCCACTGGGAAGAGCGCCCAGCCGATACCCGCGCCGGCGAGCGCCACGGCCAGCGGGGCGGAAAGGCAAAACACCGCCGTCCCGGCATATTTGACCAGCAGCAGCCGCACCCTTCCGGCCGGAGCCACCAGCAGGTACCGCAGCGTGCCCAGTCCTGCTTCCCCCGCAATGGTGTCGCCCGCGACCACGCCGATGGTCAGGGGCAGGAACAGCGGAACAGATACCAGCATCGCGGTGACGGCCACGAACAGCCCGTTTTGGCTGATCCGGTCCAGGAAGGCCGGCCCCCTCCCCGGGGGAACAGCTGAAGAAACACGGACGACGACGGCAATCACCACCGGGATTGCAGCCAGTGCCAGGAGCATCGCCTGCGTCCTGCGGCGGCGGAACAGCTGCTTCAGCTCCGAGGCGAGCAGCGAGCCGCTGGATGCCCGGCGCCGGGTCCCCGGCGCCGGCACGTTCCGTACCGGCAGTTGCTCGACTGCCGGTTCCTGCTCCGCCGGACGGTCACTGTGCGACATCGAAGCCCTCCCCCGTCAAAGCCACGAAGCGGTCCTCCAGGCTGCCGCGCTCCACCATGAACCCGCGGACACGCACGCCGTCCGCCACAAGGGCAGCGACGATGGCTTCCGGTGCCACGCCTCCATTTGCGGGTGGTTCGCCGGCCGGCCCCGGGAATTCCCCGCCTACAGGCAAGCTGGAGGTGATGACGGCGTCCGCGCCGTCCGGATGCCCCACAATGGGGGACAAACCAAAGCGCGTCAGAACGCCCGAGGCTGTACCGGCGTCGGGCGTCACCAGGCGGAGCTGCGCGGTACCGGCCTGCCGCAGTTCGGGCAGTGGTCCCTGGGCCACCAGCCGGCCAGCGCTCATGATGGCCGCATGCGTGCAGATCTGCTCCACTTCGGCGAGCAGATGGCTGGACACGAACACGGTGGCGCCGTCAGCTGCGAGGGACCGCACCAGGTTCCGGACCTCCCGCGTGCCCTGCGGGTCCAGCCCGTTGGTGGGTTCGTCCAGGACCAGCAATTCGCGCCGTGCCAGCAGCGCGTTGGCGATTCCCAGCCGCTGCTTCATGCCGAGCGAGTAGGCCCGCACCTTCTTGCGGGCGGCGTGGGAAAGTCCGACGCGCTCCAGCGCTTCAGCCACCCGTGCCCGGCGCGTGGCCGGTGCCGCATGGCGGTCTGCTGCATCCAAACGGTGCAGATTTGCCGCACCCGACAGGAACGGATAGAAGGCCGGGCCCTCCACCAGAGCCCCGACCCTCGGCAGGACCTCATCCAGCTGACGGGGCATGTCCAAGCCGAGGACCTGGACTTCCCCGGCAGTCGGGGCGGCGAGGCCGAGCATCATGCGGATGGTGGTGGTTTTGCCGGAACCGTTGGGGCCCAGGAATCCGAACACGGAACCGCGGGGTACAGCGAGGTCGATGCTGTTCACCGCCAGTTGGTGGCCGAAGCGCTTGCTCAGCCCCCGCGTTTCTATGGCAGGCGTCTCTGCGGCTGGCCTGCCGGCCGTCCCGAAAACGGGCGCGCCGGTTTGCGGTTCAGCTGCAGCTGCGTCAGTTGCGGAACCCGGACCGCGACGAGCGGCTGTCACTTCGCGGCTGCGGCGGCCTGGAGCCGCTCCAGGGGTACGGAACCGACGAAGGTCCGGCCGTCGTCGGTCAGCAGGACGTTGACCAATGAGGTGGAGACCGCCCGGCCGCCCTCGACGGTAACGGTGGCCTGGCGCAGCAGCGGATCGTTGAGCAGCTTGTCCACTGACTGCCTGCCGGAGTCACGGGACGGGGAGGACACAGACGGGGCTGGAATTCCGACGATCCGTTCCCAGCCGGTGCCGGTGACGGTGGGGGTGTGCTCGCGCAGCTCCTTGTCAGCCGGGTCCTTGTGTCCCCGGTTCCTGTTGGCCGGATCCTTGTCAGCCGGATCCTTGTGGCCCATGTCCTTCTTGTGGGACGGCACTGCAAGTTCCTTCACCGAGGCACCCGGCGGAGGGGAGAAGTTGAAGAGGCCTGCGTCGGGAGCCCCAAGCGTCAGGCTGGAGAACGCGGTCCGGAAGGCAGGCTCCTGTTGCCCGCGCGCCCGCACCTCCACGCTCAGCGGCATGCCGTTCTCACCGTCCACGGCAAGGGCCACGGAGCCCACCAGGGTAACATCCGAGCGCGGCGTGAGGACCAGGTTGTATGCTGCCCGGCCTGCCACCTCGGTGTCCTCGGCCACCGCCACCTCAGTGCTGCTGTCCAGCTTTTCAAGCATTTTCGCGGCCAGTTCCTCCGGCGTTGCCACGCCCGCCGGCATGTCATGCTTGCGTGATTCCTTCGACGCCGCTGCCGGAAGCGTGACGTGCGTGGCCGTGTTGTCCTTGGAGTTGTACAGCCACAGCTCGGTGCCCTGGCGGACGGCGTCGCGCTCAGCCATCCGGTCCATCACCTGGATGCGCACCTTGGTTGGTCCATCGACGTAGACCCTGGCGCTGTGCGGCCCGGTCAGCAACTCAGCGAGGGAACCCGTGCGGGCGCCTGAAGTGGGTCCTACCTGCGGAACATCGGGCAAGCCGAGTTCGGAGGACTGCTCCAGCGTGCCGGAGAAGGACGTGGTCTTGTGTTGTTCGATCATCGCCAGGACCTGGGCCGGCGTCTTCTCCGGCAGCGGGTCGCGGGCACTCGCAGGCAAGGACCCCGCCAGGACTCCGGCAGCAATAACGGCAGGTACGGCCACGGCAGGCGCCCACCGCAGCCAGATGGCAGTCATGTCAACTCCGCTCCGACGTCGCAGCTCATACCCTCAGGTTACGCCTCGGCACCTCCTGTGGCAGCCCCGCGGCGGAGTGTCCGTTTCCCCCTGCAGCCGCCGGTGGGTCAGACTGGGTATGACGCCGTCTTCCAGCTTCCAGGAGCCCGTAGCCAATGCGCATTCCCGGTGCCACATCCAGTCCCGCCGATGAACTGACAGGCATCGTGGGCTTCGCCGCCCAGTCGATCGAATCGCTCGGGGAATGGGGCGTGGGCCTTTTTACGCTCCTCGAGACGGTGTTTCCGCCGATTCCCAGCGAAGTGATCCTTCCGCTGGCCGGGTTCCTGACCCGGCAGGGATCCCTGAACCTGGCCCTGGTCTTTGTGACCAGCACGCTGGGGGCTTATCTGGGCGCCCTGGCGCTGTACTTTCTTGGCGCGAAGGTGGGCCTGGAACGTTCGATCAGGTGGCTGTCCAAGCTGCCGCTGATGGACCGGGAGGACTTCGAACGCGCCGAGGACTGGTTCCGCCGCCACGGCAGGTCCGCAATTTTCTTCGGCCGGCTGCTGCCGGGGGTCCGCAGCCTCATTTCGCTGCCGGCCGGTGCCGAAAGGATGCACCTGGGCACCTTCAGCCTCTTCACCATCGCGGGCACCGCCATCTGGAACGGGGCGCTGATCGGCCTCGGCGTACTGCTGGGACGGCAGTACTCGATGGTTGAGCAGTACTCCCGCTACCTCAACTTCGCCGTCTACGCGGGGCTGGCCATTTTCGTGCTGTGGCTCGTGGTCCGGCACATCCGGCGCGGTAAACCGGCCAACGACCGCTCCTAAGCGCGCGGCACCACGGTGCCGGCGCCGCCGTCGACCGTCACTTCCTGGCCAGTGCTGAGCAGTGAGGTGGCGTCAGCGACGCCCACTACAGCCGGAATGCCATACTCCCGCGCCACCACGGCACCATGGGAATTGGGGCCGCCCATCTCCATCACCAGGCCGCCCGCCGTCAGGAACAGCGGGGTCCAGCCCGGATCGGTGGACGGCGCCACGAGGATCTCCCCGGGTTCCAGGTGGGCGCCCACGGGGTCCAGGATGACGCGGGCCGGCGCTGTCACTGTTCCTGCCGACGCCGGGCTGCCGGACAGTGCCCCGGCGGCGGTTCCGCCGTCGGTAAGCAGCGTTTCGGGTTCCGTTCCATCGGAGAGCAGCATGCGCGGGATGTGGCGCCGCTCCAGTTCCAGATAGTAGGCGCCCTGCCGCTGCGCCACGAGATCCTGCATGTCGGCCCCGTCCAGCGCCTGCTGGGCTTCGGCAAAGTCCAGGAAGAAGATGTCGTCCGCCCGGGCGAGCCGCTTCTGCTCCGCCAGGACCGCGCCCACTTCGGCCAGCTGTTTCCGGACTTCGGCCAGGGCCAGGACGATCTGGAACTTGGGAAGTTCGCGCAGCCCGGCGAAAAGCCGCGCGCGGCGCAGCGCTGCCCTGACGGCCACGGCGCGGAGGCGTCCCCTGGAACGGGCCTCGGCCACCAGCCGCTCGATTTGCGCCTCCGCTTCGGCTGCCGCCTTGCTGAACTGGCGGTCGGGGGCACGCTCGGGATCCTCCAGCCGGAGGTAGTTGGCCAGGACACCCAGGATATGCGCGGGGTCGTCCCGCCAGCGGGGCATGCCGACGTCGATCTCGGCCACCGCCCGGTGCCCGTACAGGGCCAGGAACCCGGCCAGTCCGGTTTGGGCCGCGGCGGGCAACTCGCCCGCGGCGAAGCGGTGGGCGAGCACGGCAGGGGCATGTCCGGTGAGCACGGCCACCGAGTCCGGGTCGGCCTTGATGCTGGTCGCGACGCGCCACAGCTCGAGGTCCATCTCGGTTGTCACGTTGTTGGGCAGTCCGCGGAGCACGGGCTGGAGGTCAGTGTTGCTGTTTGACCCGGCACCATCTTTGCCCGCACCAAAGAGTTTGCCCGCTCCCAGAAGCTTCCCGGCCAGGCCCAGCATAGCGAAGCCGAGGCCTGCCAGCGGGAGCACGGCCGGAAGGTTGGGGAACAGCCGCGAGAGTATGTCCTCGGCGTGGGCCAGCCGTTGGCGCGGGGAAGCGCCGCCGGGCAGTTCCAGCGTGGCGTTGAACTCGGTGGTGAAGCGGTTCAGCCGTTTGAGCGCCGCCTCCGGACGGACCAGCGCCCGCAGCGCTGCCTCCGGTATGCGGAACCGGACAGCGACAGGGACCACATGCTTGAGCAGGCCCCAGGGCGTGCGGCGGGTGATAGAGAGGCGAGGATCGTCGAACACGCTGCGGAGGACTTTGGCGGAGCGTGCTTCCATGATGTCAAAGACGCTGGGGATGATCCGGCGGCCGACGGTGCTCCGCGCGGCGGCCGTCAGGTCGACAAAGATGCGCTGGCCGGCTTCGACGTAGGGCGGCGGCCCGCCGCGGCGGTCCGGGACGTCAAAGCCTGCGGCGGCAGTAACCGAAGAGCCGATTTGCCGCAGGGCGGCAAGTCCCATCGGGGTCAGCGGCCGGGTGAGGCCCTGGGCGAGGCTGAAGCACAGGTAGACGCGCAACTCATCCCCCGGGCCGCGCCGGGCCGGGGCCTTCGACGGCACGGGGTAAAGCGTGGTGATCGGCCTGGACTGGGTCAGCCAGAGTCTTCCGCCGCCGTCGAGCGCCCATTCCGTGTCCTGCGGGGCGCCGTAGTGCACCTCGGCCTTGCTCCCCAGCGCAGCCAGCTCCCGGATCTGCGCGTCGGTCAGGCACGGTGTGTCCGCCCGGGCCTGGTCGGCCCCCGCCCCCTGGTCAACGTGCTCGGTGCCTCCCCCGGGCAGCGGCCGGACAGCCGTCCGTTTATCACCCAGCCGGCGCTGCAGGATGGCTCCGGAGGCGGTGTCCACCACGAAATGGTCCGGGTTGACGGCGCCCGACACCACGGCCTCGCCGAGCCCGGGGCTGGCGTCGATCACGGCCTCCCGGCGCCTGCCGGTTACCGGGTTGGCAGTGAACATCACGCCCGCCGCCTCCGCGTCCACCATGCGCTGGACGACGACGGCGAGGGCTACCGTTGCGGGGTCGATGTTTCGGCTGGCGCGGTACGCCACCGCCCGGTCAGTCCACAGCGACGCCCAGCACTTCCGGACAGCGTCCAGCAGGGCAACTGCATCGATGACGTTCAGGTACGTGTCCTGCTGGCCGGCAAAACTGGCGAAGGGAAGGTCCTCGGCCGTGGCCGAGGACCTTACTGCGACAGGAACGCCGTCCAGCGCCCGGTAAGCCGCCAGCACTTCCCCGGCGACCGCCGTCGGCAATTCCGCCGACGTGATCAGGCTGCGGGCCCTGGCGGCCAGGCCGGCGAGGGCGTCCAGGTCGTCGGCCGGCGTGTCCCGCAGGGCTTCATGCACCTCGGCGAGCCCGAGCGGCCCGACTGCCTGGACGTAGGCCTCGGTTGTCAGGCAGAACCCCTCAGGCACGGGGAGGCCGGCCGCGAGCAGCTCGCCGAGGTTGGCAGCCTTGCCGCCAACCTGCGGCAGCATGGAGGCGCTGAGGTCCCCCAGGCCGAGCACCAGCCCGCTCATGCGTTACGAAGCGCCGAGCATTGGTCCGAAGCTGGCACGGTCGGCGAGCCGGGGATCTTCCCGGTCCGGAACCACCATCACCGGGCTCTTGGCATGGTGCAGGACGCCGTCCGACGTCGAACCCAGGAGCATGCCGGTGAAGCCGCCCCGGCCACGGGTTCCCACCACTATCAGCTCAACGTGCCGGCTGGCCTCTACCAGGACATCCACAGGCGAACCGTCCAGCAGCCGGGTCTCAATGGTCAAGCGCGGGAAGTGGCTCTGCAGCCAGGCCACCCCGGCCTTCAGCTGGACCTGGATATCGGCGAACAGCGCTTCCCGGTCCAGCGGGGCCGGAACCCACGCAAGCGATCCGCTGTATTGCGGTACAGCGCAGATCACCCGCAGCGGCGCTCCCAGGCGTTCGGCCTGCTCGGCGGCTTCCAAGACGGCGACGCGAGCCTGCTCGGACCCGTCCACGCCCACCACTACTGTCTTTTCCACAACGCCGTGGCCGGCCTTGGCCTGTTCCGCCCGGATGTGTTTGTCCTGGGTCGTCTCGCCCAGCCGGTCGGAGCAGATCAGCGGAACCGTCACCGTGGGGCACTTGGCGTGGGCGGGTAGCGCGCTGCTCACGGAGCCGAGGAGCCGCCCCACGAATCCTCCCCGCCCCCGCGTCCCGAAGACCAGTAGCTCGGCGGTTTCGGAGAAGTCGAGCAGCACGCCTGAGGCGTCCCCGTTCTCGACCGAGGCGCTGACGTCGATGTTGTAGCCGGAGACCTTGTCCACGGCATGCTGCAGGATGGCCTCGGCCCCCTCGCGGATCACGGAGTCGTCCACGGTGGCATAACCGCCGTCGAGGCCGGATGCGGCGAAGATGGGCACTGAATAGGCGGTGACTATGTGGAGGGGGCGACGGCGGCGTTCGGCTTCCCGGGCAGCCCATACGAGTGCGCACTGGCCGTGATCCGAACCATCGACGCCGACGACGATTCCTTCGGGTCTCGCGTGCCGGGCACCGCCGTCCCGTGCCGGGTCGGGATGCAATTCGTGTGCGTCCATTCGGTCCGCCTCCTCGCGATACTGCCTGGTGATGCGGCTAGTCTGCCAGAAGCGGCATCACTAACCGTAACCGGCAGGCCGTCCGGTTCCCGGTTTCGTACCGCCTGCCTTAATGCCAATAATTCTCGGTTAGCGACCGCTTAGCAAGCGGACCCGGCAGGGCTCGGCAGGGCCTCCAAGAGGCTTTTCCCGGCGGGTTCCGCGTGCCTGTTCCGTGGGACTTTGGGCGGGCGGATGACGCCATTCGAAGCCTTGCAAACCAAAGTTTCCGGAGGGGTATTCAGCGACCAAAAAATTCTGTAGTGTCGAGGCACCATCGATCCGGATTGTCCCCCAGGGGCCGTCCGGGGATGTCGTGTGTCTGCTTGCTGGGGCAGTGGACGGTGCACGGGCAATGATGCCCTGCGCTTCGAAATTCTCGAGGAGGAAGTTGTAGTGTCAAGCATGCCTGGTCTCAGCGGCGCAGAACGGACCACCACTGTGGTCATCGGTACCGGACTTCCCGGTTTGGCCATTGCCACCGAACTCCGGCGACGGGGTGTTGATTCAATCATCGTCGACCGGCTTGAATCGCCCGGAATCGGCCAATCGTTCCAGAAACCAGCGCCGCAGCGGCGTGACGACACCGAGGCAGCGTCGATCCAGGAGCGGAACGAAATCCTCCGGCACCTTCGCAACTACGCGTCGAGCCACCACCTGGACATCCGCAGCGACACCTCTGCCGTGATGCTGGACAAGATGGGGCCAGATGCGGAGGCCTCACTCCACCGCTGGGCCGTGCATACCCCGGACGGCGTGCTGCTGGCCGACCACATTGTGCTTACCCGCTGTGCCCACAGCCAGCTGCGTCGCATGCTGACGGACCTCGGCATCTCCATCGGCACCAACCTGGTCGCCACCATGCGCGCCATCGGCATCTACCTGGTCGGCGTGGGTGAGCTCATCACGCCCACGCCGAAGGAAGTGCTGCGGCAGGCCAAGGTGGTGGGCCGCGCCATCTCGGCGAAGGTCTACCCGGACAGCGTGCCGTCCGTGCTGACCGGAAGCTTCCCGGCGCTGCCCGCCGCGGCCATCTGAGGCATTGAAAGCCCGACGGCGGCCGGGTCCGGGTGCGGCGGGGCCTACGCCCCGTGCCCTCCCGGGCCGTGGGCGCCGTCGTTGTCGCCGGCGCTGAGCTTCCGGCGGGCCAGGATGCCCAGGATGACGAGCAGGCCGAGGGCCACGGCGGCGAATATGACGATGCTCCAGGGGAAAGGCTCCGCGGAATCCGGGGCTGTCTCGGTGGCCTGGGTCTGCCCCGGCTGGGGTGTGCCGGCGGTCGCGACAGGCGCCGTTGTCGCGGCTGGCGCCGTCGTCGCGCCTGCCGCAGCGGCCGTGGCGGTGAAGGCAAACGTGCCCTCGATCGGATGGGAGTCCGAGCTGACCACACGCCACACCACCGTGTATTTCCCGGCAGGTGCACCCTCCCGCAACTTCTGCGAAGCGACGTTGTCCACGATCTCCACCTTGCCGTCGGCCCAGTCGGTTCCGGCGGCATCCGTCACCTTGACCTGGGAGCCGAGCCCCAGCGGGATGTTGTTGAACGTGATCGAGACCTTCTCGGGAGCCGTTGCCACGGTGGCGCCGTCAGCCGGGCTGCTGGATTCGGCGGCATCGTGCGCCGAAGCGGGCACCGCCGTCAGGAGCCCCGCCGTCAGGAGCAGGGAAACGGACGCGAGCGCGCCAAGGAGGGCGGACAGCAGCTGGCGGGTGAAACGCATGGGCAGACTTCTCCTAGTGTTGACTTCCTTACAGACTAGGCGAATTTGCTGGGTCGGCACCTGGCAACCTACTAGGATTCAACTAACCCCCACACTCTCACCGGAGGACTAATGCTTAAGCAGGGCTCTGCACTGGACCGGTATTTCAAGATCACAGAAAGGGGTTCCAACCTCTCCCGCGAGATCCGCGGAGGTTTTGCCACCTTCTTCGCCATGAGCTACATCGTGGTGCTGAACCCCCTCATCCTGTCCGTCGCGGACTCCTCCGGCACCACACTCGGTTTCCAGGCGGTGGCTGCCGTCACCGCCTTTGCCGCCGGCATCCTGACCATCCTCATGGGCGCCTGGGCCAAGCACCCGTTCGCCATGGCCACGGGCCTCGGCGTCAACGCCTTCGTGGCCGTGACGGTGGCCACCAACCCCGGCCTGACCTGGCCGGACATGATGGGACTCGTGGTCATCTCCGGCATCACCATGATGATCCTGGTCCTGACCGGTTTCCGGACCGCCGTGTTCCGGGCCGTTCCGGACGGGCTTAAGACCGCGATCGTGGTGGGCATCGGGCTGTTCATCGCCCTCATCGGCCTGGTCAACGCCGGTTTCGTCCGGCGCGTTCCGGACGCGGCCGGCACCACCGTTCCGGTGGGGCTCGGCTTTGACGGCAAGCTCCTGGGATGGCCGACGCTGGTGTTCGTATTCGGCCTGATCCTGACCATCGCCCTGCTGGTGCGCAACGTCAAGGGCGCCATCCTGATCGGTATCGTCGCCTCCACCATCCTGGCGGTCATCCTCGAGTTCACGCTGCACATCGGCCCCAGCTTCGACGGCAAGAACTTCAACCCGCAGGGCTGGTCCCTGGTGGCCCCCCAGTTCACCGAATGGGCGGCCCCCGACCTGTCCCTGATCGGGAAGGCCAACCCGATTGGCGCCTTCGACAACCTCGGCGTGGTGGCCGCCGCCCTGCTCGCCTTCGTGATCCTGCTCAGCATCTTCTTCGACGCAATGGGCACCATGGTGGGCCTGGCCAACGAGGCCGGAACCGTGGACAAGGACGGCAACATCCCCAACGTTGACCGCGTGCTGCAGGTGGACGCCCTGGGCGCCATCGTCGGCGGCGGCGCCTCAGTCTCCTCCAACCAGATCTACGTCGAATCCGGCGCAGGCATCGGCGAGGGCGCGCGGACCGGCCTGGCCTCGATCGTCACCGGCCTGCTGTTCCTCGTGGCCATGTTCTTCACCCCGCTGATCAACCTCGTGCCGTTCGAGGCCGTGGCCCCCGCCCTGGTGGTGGTCGGCTTCATGATGGTGGCCCAGGTCGGCAAGATCCATTGGCAGGACTGGGGCATCGCGCTGCCCGCCTTCCTCACCTTCACGTTGATGCCCTTCACCTACTCAATCGCCAACGGCCTGGGCGCCGGCTTCATCTCCTACGTCCTCATCCGCACCTTCCAGGGCCGGGCCCGCGAAGTGCACCCGCTGATGTGGGCCGTCGCGGCGGCGTTCGTCCTGTTCTTCGGCATCGGACCGATCGAGCAGGCACTCGGCATGGAATAGTTCCTCCCCTTTCGCCCAGATGGCACCTGGCGGCGGTGTTTAATCCAGACACTGCCGGCAGGTGCCATCTCGCGTTATGGGGGCGTTTCCGGTATTCCAGACATCACGACGGCGGCGCTGCTGGCTTTCGCTGTGTCCGTGCGGTGAGCTTGAAGCATGGACTTTCCCACGCTCTCAGTTGACGTTCAACCCCGCCCCTGGACGGGCCGCTACGACGGCGACGGCGAAGCCCACGTCCGGTGGTGGCAGGCCGTCACCGCTCATTCACAGACCCGGCAGGACGGCAGCCCCTTGCGCGCGGATCCGCCCGTCAGGGTGACGCCGTCGGCTGACGCTAACGCTGGCACTGGCACTGGCGCTACTGCCCGCCCCGCCGCGATCCTCGGCTTCTGCAGCGACGAGGGCGTGCGCCGGAACAAGGGCAGGACCGGGGCCGCGGCCGCCCCGGCGGCCATCCGCAGTGCGCTCGGTCCCCTCGCCTACCACTCCGGGCGCCCGGTCGCTGATGCGGGCGACGTGGTGGTCCGCGACGGCGAACTGGAGGCCGGCCAGGCCCGTGCGGGCCTCGCCGTTGCGGCGCTGCTCGACGGCGGCCGCCTCACCATGGTGCTCGGCGGCGGCCACGAAACCGCGTACGCAAGCTACCTTGGCGTGGCAGGGTCCCGGGCGGTCCGTGACGGCCAGAGGCTGGGCGTGCTCAACCTTGATGCCCACTTCGACCTCCGGGATGAGGCGGCCCCGAGTTCGGGCACGCCGTTCCTCCAGATGGCCCGCGCGGAAGCGGCCGCAGGGCGCGAACTGAACTACGCCGTCGTCGGCATTTCCGAACCCAACAACACCCGTGCGCTGTTCAGCACCGCCGACAAGCTGGGAGTGAAGTACCTGCTGGACGAGGAGTGCACCGCCGGCGCGGCCGAGGCGTTTGTGGCGGATTTCCTCAGCGGAATCGACGTCCTCTACCTGACCATCGACCTGGATGTGCTTCCGGCTGCGGTGGCGCCGGGGGTCAGCGCCCCGGCCGCGTACGGCGTTCCGCTCCCGGTGATCAGCGCCGTGTGCCGCCAGGTGGTGGCCAGCGGCAAGCTGCTGCACGCCGACGTGGCAGAGCTGAACCCGGCCTTCGACATCGACAACCGGACCGCCCGGGTGGCCGCGCGGCTGGTCAGCATCCTGCTTGGCTAGGGGGCACCCGCCAACGCCTAATCCCTGGGTTTGGGCTTAGGTGTTGGCTTGGCGGGCGCCTTGGGCTTCGCCGCGGGCTTGCTGACGATCGACGCCGGCGGCTTCGGGAAGGCCTCAGCGGGGTACAGCCGTGCCACCTGGAGCATGTAGTTCGCCCACTGCGGCCCCGCGATCATGTAACCGTCCACGCGGTCGTAGCGCTTGCCGTTGATGGTGATGTTCCGGCCCGGCCGCTGCTGGCCCTCGAGGGCGTCCCCGAAGAACGAGGCCGTGGCCAGGCCTGTGGTGTAGCCCAGCACCCAGGTGGCACCGTTGCTGTTGTTGGTGCCCGTCTTGGCTGCCGCCGGCACGGTTCTCTGCACCTTGGGGTTGATGTAGATGCCGGAGCCCTTGGTGAGCATGTCCTGAAGGGCCTTGTTCACGCCGCGTACCACGTTCTTGTTCACGGTATTGCTGCACTGCTGGGCTTCGGCAGGAAGCTTCTTGCCGGCCATGTCCGTCACCGCGGCGAGCACCATCGGCGCACAGTACCGGCCGTCGGCGGCGAAGGTGGCGAAGGCGTTGGCCATCGTCAGGGGGGCCACTCCGGTGCCGCCGAGGAGGTTGCCCAGCTGGTGCATGTTGACGGGCGTTCCGTCCAGCCCGCTGCGGAGTCCGACGGCGTTGACCATGTTCTGGATTCCGCAGAAGTCCAGCTGGGCGGCTTCGGCGAAGGTGGCTGTGTTGATGGAGTTGTAGAGCCCGTAGTCGGCCGGCATTTTGCGGTAGTAACCCGCCGAGGCGTTTTGGAGGTCGTCGGCCGTTTCAAGCCCTGCCCGGCGCTGCTTGGTACTGTAGCCGCCGGCCACCTTCCCGCACGAGGACCGCCAGCGGAAACCCAGCGGGTACTCGCGCTTCGAGGCGTCCACCACCGTGGTCATGGTCTTGCCCTGGTGCAGCCACTCGGCGAAGGTGAAGGGCTTCATGGTGGATCCCGGCTGGAAGCCGCCGGCACCATTGAGGTCGTTTCCGTTCGCGTCCTTGGCATCCACGTTGAAGTTCAGCTGGGTGTCGAACTTCCCCGGCTGTGGCAGGTACACGGTGTTCTGCGCCATCGCCAGGACCTTGCCTGTGCCCGGCTGAACCGTGACCAGCGAAGCACCCCACTTGTCCGGGTTGGCGCCGGCGGTGGCGTTCACCTGCGCCTGTGCCTTGGCCTGCAGCCGGCTGTCCAGCGTGGTGGTGATGGTCAGTCCGCCGCGGAAAAGCCGCTGTTCGCGCGCCTCGGTGTCCGCGCCGTAGGCCGGGTTGTTCAGGAAGAGCCGGGTTACGTAGTCGCAGAAGTACGGGGCCATGGTGGCCGCGGCGCATCCCTGCCGTGAGGGCTTGACCTTCACCCCGACGCCGGAGGCCACGGCGGCCGCATGCTGCTTCTTGGTGATCATCTTCTGCTTGAGCATTTCACCCAGGACCTGGTTGCGGCGCACAAGGGAGTTCTTGGGATTGGCCACGGGATCATAGAAGCTGGGGCTGTTCACCAGTCCCGCGAGCAGTGCCGACTGAGGCAGGTTCAGCTTGCTGGCCGGGACGCTGAAGAAGTACTGGGCCGCTGCCTCGATGCCGTAGGCGCTGCGGTTGAAGAAGACGATGTTCAGGTAGCCCTCGAGGATCTGGTCCTTGGTGAACTTATTCTCCAGGGCCATCGCAAGCCGCATCTCGCGCAGCTTGTCCCCCATGGTCTTCTGCCCGCTGAGCACCACCTGGTCCTCGCGGCCCTCGGAGATCAGGGACTCGTTCACAATGTTGGTGACGTACTGCTGGGTCAGCGTGGAGGCGCCCTGCCGCTCGCCGCGGGTCAGGTTGCTGGTGAGAGCGCGCAGCACGCCCTGCGTGTCCACTCCGCTGTGCTCATAGAAACGGCTGTCCTCGATGGCGACGACGGCCTTCCGGACGAACGGGGACATCTGCTTCAGGGGCACGCGGACCCGGTTCTCGGCGTAGAACGTGGCGAGGAGCTTGCCGTCGGCCGTCAGCATGCGGGTGGTCTGCGACGGGGCAGGCACCGCGAGCTCGGTGGGCAGGCTGTTGAAGTAGGATATCGACCTGCTGACCGAGGTGCCGGCCAGGGCAGCTCCGGGCACCAGGAAGCCGGCCACAAGGACCCCGCACAGGCAGCTGACAATCACGAACCCCAGCAGCTTCGCCAGGGCAAGGGCCGTACGGGATATCAGTCTTCTGCCTGCCATGATCCAAGCTCACCACACGACGGGACGGAAAGCAGAATATTTGCAGGCTCCGGCTGCGGTCCGCAGGTAGTCCATCAGACAGGGGTGTGCGGGGCTTTTCCCTCGTCGCCGAATTTCTCGGCCGCCTTGCGCTCCCGGAGCCGGTCCAGGCGGTTCATAACGGGCGCAGTGGTGGCCCCGTGCAGCACCACGGACATAGCCACAACCAGCCCGATGATGCCCCACAGGTACTCCGCCTGGTCGCCGAAGCCGCCATGGGCGAGCGCGTAGGCAAGGTAGTACAGCGACCCGATGCCCCGGATGCCAAAGAAGGAAATGGCGATCCGTTCCCGGGGACCGGTCTTGCCGCGGGCCAGCGCCAGCCAGCCGGACAGCGGACGGACCAGGACCAGGAAAACCAGCGCCACGCCCACCTCGGCCCAGCCGACCTCGGCCAGCAGGCCACGCACTATCGCTCCGCCCAGGAGGACCAGGATGACCACCGTCAGGAGCCGTTCGAGCTGTTCCACGTAGGAGTGCAGGATGCGGTGATAGCCGTGGGTCCGTTCTGCTGCCCTGATGGTGACCGCGCAGACGAACACAGCGATGAAGCCGTAGCCCTCGAGCATTTCCGTGACGCCGTAGGCCAGGAAAGTGGCGGCCAGCGCAACGAAGCCTTCGGAGTGGTTGGACAGCCTGATGCTGTCGTGCCGGGCGGAGAAGAAAAGCCGGGCCAGCGCCTTGCCCGTGCCGTAGCCCAGGAGTACGCCCATTCCGATGCGCCACAGGACGTCCACACCGAACCACTCCGGAAACCAGGCTGACGGCGCCGTCCCCATCAGGCTCATGGCTATGGCCAGGTACACAAAAGGAAAGGCGAGGCCGTCATTCAGTCCCGCCTCCGAGGTCAGGGCAAACCTGACCTCGTCCTCCTTGTCGGTGTCCTCCTCCTCGTCGGCCGGCTCACCGACCTGAACCTCGGAGGCGAGGACCGGATCGGTGGGGGCCAGGGCGGCGGCCACGAGGAGCGCGGCGGCGAGTCCGAGTCCCAGCAGCCAGAGCCCCAAAAGCGTCAGGCCGAGGATGCACAGGGGCATGGCGATGCCGAGCATCCGCCACGTGGTGGCCCAGTTCCGCCGGCCGACCGCGCGGTCCAGCGCCAGCCCGGCACCCATCAGGGAGACGATCACGCAGATTTCAGTGAGATGCAGCGTCAGGTCCGGGTGGGAAAGGGGGCTGGGGTTGGGAAGATCCCTGAGCAGGCCGAAAGCGGCGGCCCCGGCACCGAGGAAGACCATCGGCATCGAAACGGGGAGGTTCCGCAGCGCCTTGGGCAGGATGGCGGCGACGAAAACGGCCACGCCCGCCGCGGCGAACATGATGCTGGCAGCTTCGAACACGGTCACCTCCTGCGCCGTCGGTCTCACAGACTTGACCCACATTAGCGCGCGGAGCAGGAAAGAGGGCGCCCTTTGTGCTGTCCGCAGGGCCAGGGGCGGTGAACCTCGGGAAGCAGAATGGTTGATAAGACAACTATCGTCAAATATGCCTGTCAAACGACAGTCATCTGACCTTTCCGGGCGTCGACGGTAGAATGGGTCACTGCCCCCCGGCAAGAATCAAAGAAAGTCAGTACATGAGCACAGCAACCATGGAGCGCCCAACCGCTCCGGCGAACGTGATTCGCTCCGCGGATGTCCGGTCCATCGACCTGGCCTTTACCAGTGCCGACCAGGTCCACGATGGCTTGGAAAGCGCGGTGGAGACGCTGATCGCCACGGCCGCCCAGGAAGGCACCTGTGGCATTAAGGTCACGCGCCTTGAGCCAGGCCGCTACACGGTGGCCCTCGACGAGTCTGTTCCCTTCGGTGAAACACACGAGGACATCGCGGCCTAACACGCGAAAAAGCCCCCGATCCTGGAATCAGCCGGCCGTAAGGCCGAATGATCCAAGGTCGGGGGCTTTTTATGTTCGCGTACTACCGCGCGGCTTAGCCGGCGGATTACATCCGGCGCACCTGCACGCCGTCGGACTTCATGAAGAGCTGCGACTCATGTGCCCCGGCGGAGACGAGCCACAACACGTTTCCGCTCCGCGAGACCTCCTCCACCTCGCCTGCAGCAATAACGTGCGCATGCTTGATGATCTCGACCCGCTCGCCCACCTGCAGCGCTCCCCAGTCGGAAACCGTTGCTGCGTGTGCGATACGTTTGGACAGGACTGCCCCGCGTGCTTTCATTTGAACTTCTACCCCTTTGTGGATGTTCTTTTACGCCACAGCATCTTTGATGTGACTTTCACTACACCATTAGTTCTACTACACTCGCAGATTCTCTGCCCGGCGCATTGCGCAGTATTTCGGCACCGCCGGCAAATGTTTGCCGGCGGTGCACATTGTTCACCGTCAGGCGAGATTTCCGACGGCGGATTCGGCTGCCGTCCGCACGGCACCGGAAGCAACCAGCAGGTCGGCCGCCTCCAGCTCGGGTGAAAGGAACCTGTCCGTGCCGGGACCGCCGACGACGGACCGCAGCGCTTCGAGGACCGCAGCCCCTGCGGGCCCGGGCGTCAGCTCTCCCCCGGACAGCTGGGTGCGCAGGTCGATCGCCCGTGCCGAGGTCACCAGCTCGATGGCGAGCACGCGGCGCAGGTTCTCCACGGCCTTCCGGAGCTTGCGGGCCGCGTGCCAACCCATGGACACGTGGTCCTCCTGCATGGCAGAGCTTGGGATGGAGTCGACCGATGCGGGGACAGCCAGCCTCTTGTTGTCCGAGACCAGCCCGGCCTGCGTGTACTGGGCGATCATGAGGCCCGAGTCGACGCCCGGATCGGCGGCCAGAAACGCCGGCAGGCCGTGGGAGCGTGCCGGATCCAGCATGCGGTCCGTCCGCCGTTCGGCGATGGAGCTGAGGTCGGCGACGGCGATGGCCAGGTAGTCGAGGACATAGGCCACCGGGGCACCGTGGAAATTGCCGTTGGAGCTGACCCGGCCGTCCGGCAGGACCACCGGGTTGTCGATGGCGGCCGCAAGTTCACGGGATGCTACGAGTTCGGCGTGGTCGACGGTGTCCCGGACGGCGCCTGCAACCTGGGGGGCGCAACGCAGCGAGTATGCGTCCTGGACCCGGGAGTCGCCCACGCGGTGTGAGGCGACGATGGCCGAGTCGGACAGCACGCGGAGCATGTTGTCGGCACTGGCCGCCTGGCCCGGGTGCGGCCGCAGGGCGGCGTGCAGTTCGGGCAGGAACACCTGGTCCGTGCCGAGCAGCGCCTCGACGCTGAGCGCAGCGGTGATGTCCGCCGTCGTCAGCAGCTGCCGCAGGTCGGCGATGGCCATGAGGAGCATGCCCAGCATGCCCTCGGTGCCGTTGACCAGTGCCAGGCCTTCCTTTTCTGCCAGGGTCACCGGCTCGATGCCGTGCGCGGCAAGCAGTTCGGCAACTGTCCTCTGGCCGGCGCCGCCGTAGAGTTCGCCGTCGGGGCCGGTTGCTTCACCCTCGCCCATGAGGACCAGGGCACAGTGCGACAGCGGTGCGAGGTCGCCGGAGCAGCCCAGCGAGCCGAATTCCCGGACCACCGGGGTGATGCCGGCGTTGAGCACGTCCACCATGGTCTGCAGCACCACGGGCCGGACGCCGGTGCGGCCGGATGCCAGCGTCTTGGCGCGGAGGAACATGATGCCGCGGACAACTTCGCGTTCCACCGCGGGGCCCATGCCGGCGGCGTGGCTGCGGATCAGCGACTTCTGCAGCTGGGTGCGCAGCTCGCCGGGAATGTGGCGGTTGGCCAGTGCACCGAAGCCCGTGGAGATGCCGTATGCCGGCACGTCGCTGTGGGCCAGTTCGTCGATGTGCGCGCGGACTTTGGCAACGGTGCCCAGGGCTTCCTGGGAGATGGTCACCTTGGCGTCATGGCGTGCGACGGCGACGACGTCCTCGGCCGTGACACCGCTGGCCCCGAGGGTGACGGTGAGCGGTTCATGGGTGGTGATGGTCATTGTGATCTTCCTAAATCTGAGGGTTGGAGCCGGGTCCCCTCATCCATTGCTCCGTTATGGCCCTTTTCCGGGCTCAAAACGGCGGTTACGGAGCAATCGATGGGGGTGGGCTTGTTCAGCGCGACTCGGACATGGGGATGCGGACGCCGCGTTCCTTCGCGACCTCGACGGCGCGGTCGTAGCCGGCGTCGACGTGGCGGATGACGCCCATGCCGGGGTCGTTGGTGAGGAGCCGCTCGAGCTTCTCGGCGGCGAGATCGGTGCCGTCGGCGACGGAGACCTGTCCGGCGTGGATCGAGCGGCCGATGCCCACTCCCCCGCCGTGGTGGATCGAGACCCAGGTGGCGCCGGAGGAGGTGTTGATCAGGGCGTTGAGCAGCGGCCAGTCGGCGATCGCGTCCGAGCCGTCGGCCATGGCCTCGGTCTCGCGGTACGGCGAGGCGACGGAGCCGGAGTCCAGGTGGTCGCGGCCGATCACGATGGGGGCCTTGACCTTGCCTTCCTTCACGAGCTGGTTGAAGAGCAGGCCGGCCTTCGCGCGTTCGCCGTAGCCCAGCCAGCAGATGCGGGCCGGCAGGCCTTCGTATTCCACGCGCTCCTGGGCGGCATCGATCCACTTGTGCAGGTGCTTGTTCTCCGGGAACAGCTCCTTGATGGCTTCGTCGGTGACGCGGATGTCCTCGGGGTCGCCTGACAGTGCGACCCAGCGGAACGGGCCGAGTCCCTCGCAGAAGAGGGGGCGGATGTAGGCCGGGACGAAGCCGGGGAACTCGAATGCACGGCTGTAGCCGCCCTTGCGTGCTTCGTCGCGGATGGAGTTTCCGTAGTCGAAGACTTCGGCGCCGGCGTCCTGGAACTCGACCATGGCCTGGACGTGCTTGGCCATGGAGGCCTGGGCCTTCTTGGTGAAGCCTTCGGGGTCGGCCTCTGCCTCGCGGTGCCATTCGTCCACCGAGATGCCCTCGGGCAGGTAGGACAGGGGGTCGTGGGCGGAGGTCTGGTCGGTGACGACGTCGATGGTCAGCTCGCCGGCCTTGTGGCGGCGGAGCAGCTCGGGGAAGACCTCGGCTGCGTTGCCTACGTAGCCCACGGACCAGCCGCGGCGCTCTTCCTTGGCCTTCAGGACCTTGGCGATGGCGGCGTCCAGGTCGGTCTCGACCTCGTCGAGGTAGCGCTTGCCGGCGCGGCGGCGCAGGCGGGTCTCGTCGACGTCGACGATCAGGCAAGCGCCGTCGTTCAGGGTAACGGCGAGCGGCTGGGCGCCGCCCATGCCGCCGCAGCCGCCGGTCAGCGTCAGGGTGCCAGCCAGCGGGCCCTCGGTGGAGCCTTCAACGGCAGGAGCCGGGTGGCGTCCGTCTTCGGTGAGTTTGCGTCCGACGGCGGCGAAGGTCTCGTACGTGCCCTGCAGAATGCCCTGGGTACCGATGTAGATCCATGAACCGGCCGTCATCTGGCCGTACATCATCAGGCCCTCGGCCTCGAGCCGGCGGAACTCGGGCCAGTTGGCCCAGTCCCCGACGAGGTTGGAGTTGGCCAGCAGCACACGCGGGGCCCATTCGTTGGTGCGGAAGACACCCACCGGCTTGCCGGACTGGACCAGCAGGGTCTCGTCCTTCTCCATGGTTTCCAGGGTGCGGGTGATTGCGTCGAACGCTGCCCAGGAGCGCACGGCCCGGCCGGTTCCGCCGTAGACCACCAGGTCATCGGGGCGTTCGGCGACCTCGGGGTCGAGGTTGTTCATGAGCATGCGCAGGGGCGCCTCGGTCTGCCAGGACTTGGCGGTGAGCTCGGTGCCGCGGGCTGCTTTGACCGGGCGGGCACCGGTGGTGAAATCGGCGGGTGCCATGGTGGCTCCTTCGTGTTGCGGGAATCTGGTGGTTCGCTGTGGTGTGTTGCGGATTCTTCGTTGAGCGGGAAGTGCTTCTGTATCAACTAAAGCCCCTCGGGACGGGGCCAGACAGGGGTTTCAAGGGGGTGCTGTCCGGTATCCCAGACTCGTACGGCTTACCTCGGATGCCGTTGGCGAAGCCTATTTCGCCGGACGCCCATGGATGCGCACGGAGAGCTCATCGGCGACCTTCTGGACCCTGGCGGCGAGCACCGGCCACTGGTCCTCCGGCAGCTTGTCCTCCAGGAACGTGACGGCTACTGCCGCCGTCGGCCATCCCAGGTGATCCGTGACGGCGGCGGCGATGGAACCAAACCCCGGCGTCACCTCCCCGTGTTCCGTGGCGTAGCCGCGCTGCCGCACCTGGTCCAGGTGCGAGGACAGTGCGGAGTACTTCATGATGGCGCCCTCCACCTCATGCCGGGCGGTGAAGGCGGCGGCGTTCGGATACAGGGCACGGACCTGGGATTTGGGCAGCGCGGCAAGGATGGCACGGCCGCTGGCCGTGAGGTGGCTGGGCAGCCGGACGCCGACGTCGGTCACCAGGGATGGCCGGTTCTTGGCCCGCTCCTCCACGATGTACAGCACGTCCCGTCCGTGCAGGACGGCCAGATGGGCACTTTCGCCAAGGACGTCGACGAGTGATGCCAGCATTGGCCGCCCCAGCCGGGACAGTGGCTCCTGCCGCGAGTAGGCGGAGCTGAGTTCGAAGGCGCTGATGCCGAGACCATAGCGCTGCTCCTCATGCAGGTGCAGGACAAAGCCGTTCGCCTCCATCACACCCAGGAGGTGATAGACGCTTGAGCGCGGCAACCCCAGTGCCGCGGCAATGTTCGACGCCGCCATCGGGCCCCGTTTGGAAGCCAACAGTTTGAGGATCCGCAGCGTGTTTTCGGCGGCCGGAACCTTCGCTTTGACCGCTGATTCCGGCCGTTTTGCCGCCGCCGCTGTCAGCGTGCCCGCCATGTGCCCTCCAGGCCTTGTTGGTGACTGTCTTTGCGGATCTCACCGGAAAGGTGTCCGGTATCCCGTACCTAAGCTTGCGCCACTTTCTGCCTCACTCACCCGCCGCTGCACAGCGGCCTGTCTGGGATACCGGACATTCCTCCGCTGATGATCCCGCTTACTGCCGTGCAGCGGTAGCGTTTGCGCATGGGATTTCCGCTCGAGGGCAAGATAGCTCTGGTCGCAGGGGCCACACGAGGGGCAGGACGGGGAACCGCCGCGGCCCTGGGCGAGGCCGGTGCGCTGGTGTACTGCACTGGACGCACTACCAAAAGCCAGGCCTCGGACTATCGCCGGCCGGAGACCATCGAAGAAACCGCAGCCATGGTGACTGCGGCCGGCGGGACCGGGGTCGCAGTGGCCGTTGACCATCTCAGCGCCGCGGAGGTGGAAGCGCTGGTCCGCCGCATCGATGACGAGCATGGCCGGCTGGACATCCTGGTGAACGACATTTGGGGCGGCGAGAACCTTGTCGAGTGGAACAAACCCCTGTGGGAACACGACCTCGAGGGTGGCTTGCGGATGCTGCATGGCGCCGTCGACACGCACCTGGTCACCAGCCACTTCGCACTGCCGCTCCTTACCCGGAGGCCGGGAGGACTGGTCGTGGAAATGACCGATGGAACGCGGGAGTACAACGCCGCGCACTACCGGCTCTCCGTGTTTTACGACCTCGCCAAGTCCGCCGTCCTGCGGCTCGCCTTTAGCCAGGCCGAGGAGCTGAAGCCGTTCGGCTGCACGGCTGTGGCACTGACGCCGGGCTGGATGCGTTCGGAAATGATGCTCGAACACTACGGCGTGACCGAAACGAATTGGCAGGAGGCTTCCGCCACGAATCCGCACTTCGCAGCCATCTCGGAAAGCCCCCGCTTTGTGGGGCGTGCGGTCGCCGCCCTCGCCGCCGACCCCGAAGTACACCGCCGAACCGGCGGTTCCTTCTCCTCCGGCGGGCTGGCGCAGGAGTACGGCTTCACTGACGTCGACGGCTCGCGGCCCGACTGCTGGCGCTATTTGGAGGAGATCCAGGACGCCGGGCTGCCGGCGGATGCCACGGGCTATCGCTGAGGTGGGTGGGGTCCAGCCGGGCGGACCTTCCCAACCCGACAGTCTGAAATCAAAGACACCAACAGCCCGTGAGTCTCATCACAGCCTCCTCGGGCATGGTCTGCTGGATAGCGATCCCCCTCCCCAATGACGAGAAGGTATTGGCATGCAACAAGCCCAACCCACAGACGAAATGGTGCCCGAAAGCGGAACCAGCCCCGCCGCCGGAACGGCGCGCACCGCCGTCGCCACCGCCGTAGGAACCGCGGTCGAGAACGTCCTGAACCGCGGGCTCAACGTCCGCCACATCCGCTTCATGGCGCTGGGCTCCGCCATCGGCACCGGGCTGTTCTACGGCTCGGCCTCGGCCATCCAGAAGGCGGGACCCGCGGTGCTGTTCGCTTACATGATCGGCGGCGCCGCCGTCTTCATGGTGATGCGCGCCCTGGGGGAAATGGCTGTTCGGCACCCGGTCTCGGGCTCCTTCGGGCAGTACGCGAGCCGCTACCTTGGGCCCCTGGCAGGCTTCGTCACGGGCTGGACCTACGTCTTCGAAATGGCAATCGTGGCCATCGCCGACGTCACCGCGTTCAGCATCTATATGGGCTTCTGGTTCCCGGAGGTGGAACGGTGGGTCTGGATCCTGGCCATCATCTTCCTCCTCGCGGCGTTGAACCTCCTGAGCGTGAAGGTGTTCGGCGAACTCGAATTCTGGTTCACGCTGGTCAAGGTCGCGGCCATTATCGCCATGATCGCCGGCGGCGCAGCCATCCTTGCGTTCGGCTTGCAGAACGGCGACGCCTCAGCCGCCCCGGGCCTAGGCAACCTGGTGGAACACGGGGGCCTGTTCCCGAACGGCTTCGAGGGGCTCCTGGCCTCGTTCGCTGTCGTCATGTTCGCCTTCGGCGGGATCGAAACCATCGGCATCACGGCCGGCGAGGCCGCCGACCCCAAGAAAGTGATCCCGAAGGCCGTCAACACGGTGCCGGTCCGGGTCCTGCTCTTCTACGTGCTCACCCTCGGGGTGCTCATGAGCCTCTTCCCGTGGAATGAGGTGGGCAGCAACGGGAGCCCGTTCGTCCAGATCTTCAGCGGCCTCGGCATCCCGGCCGCGCCGCACATCCTCAATGCCGTGGTGATCACCGCCGCACTTTCCGCCATCAACAGCGACATCTTCGGGGCCGGCCGGATCCTCTTCGGCCTGGCCCAGCAGGGGCACGCACCGCAAAGCTTCGGACGCGTCTCACGGCATGGCGTGCCGTGGATGACCGTGGTGATGATGGCCGGAATCCTGCTCGTGGGAGTGGTCCTGAACGCGGTCATCCCGGAAAATGTCTTCCTGCTCATCGCCTCGATCGCAACGTTCGCGACTGTCTGGGTATGGGTCATGATTCTTTCCTCCCACGTGGCGATGAAACGCGAGATCTCCCGCAACGGGCTGCCGGCGTCGGATTTTCCCTCCCCGCTGTGGCCTGCCGCTTCCATCCTCGCCATCGCGTTCATGGGGCTCGTGATCGGAGTGCTCGGCTTCTTCGAGGACACCCGCGTGGCGCTCTACGTCGGGGCTGCGTGGCTGGGACTGCTGGTCGTCGCCTACCGGCTCTGGGTCAAAGGCAACGGACGACGACGGGCCCACCTTGAGGATGAGACCTCACCGCTGCCGGTGGTCGCCAGCGGCCAAAACTGAGTAGCATTTCCGTGAAAAATGCCGCAGAGGGCTGAAATCGGCAAAAACAAGTAGTAAAAAGGGGACAAGACAGGTACTTAATGTTTGTTACAAGAGTGCCCCATGTGATAAATGAGGTAGATGTTACTCATGTGACGCATGTGATTCCCTCCTACAGTGGACTACACGGTGCCAGCCGGCTGGGGACCTGACCCCGGATGATGAACCGGACCCGCGCCGCCAGTGATTCGACGATTGGTCACACTGTGAAGGAGTGGTCCTCATGTTGGAAATCCAAGCCGGGGCGCCGGCACAAACTGCTCACTCCGGGAAGTCGCCCGGCATCCTGGCCCAGATTCTGAAATGGGCACGCACGGCCGCCGTCCCCTACAGGATTGGCGACGTCCTGGTGGGTGACGACCCGTTCAACGGCAGGCGCGAAGGCACCGTCGTGGTCAAGAACGGGCGGTCGATCGGAATCCGTTCCTCCGGCCGGGTGTACTTCTACGATTACCGGCAACTGAGGCGGCCGGACTAGGCGGGGCATCCTTCCAGTCCAGCCAAGCACCAAGGAGCCGATCCCATGTCCATCGCCAACCTGCCCACCGCGTACCTCACCATCGCCGAGGTTGCCGAAGCCCTGCGGCTGTCCAAAATGACCGTCTACCGGATGGTCCGCGCCGGAACGCTGGCGGCGGACCGGTTCGGCAAGTCCTACCGCGTACCGGAATCAGCTGTGGAGGAGTACATCCGGGTCTCAGGCAACCCGCTTACGGAAAACCCGCCGGGCCCACGCAGCTGATGCGCCGCGCGTCCTGAACGCCGCGGAGCGGATTCTGAATACAGGAGCGAATTCTGAATACAGCGTCTCGGGTTCGCCAACGGTGGCCCGCCGCCAGCCACGGCGCTACCATCAGGCATGCTTCCGCTGCAGAACCTCTTGGCCTTTGCCCTGGTCTCCGCACTGCTGATCGCCGTCCCGGGTCCCAGTGTCCTGTTCGTCATCGGACGCTCGCTGGCCCTGGGGCGGCGGGGCGGGCTGCTGAGTGTCCTGGGCAATGCGGGCGGGGAGCTCGTGCAGATCGCAGGAGTGGCACTTGGACTCGGCGTCATACTGGCGGAGTCAGTACTGCTGTTCACGGTGGTGAAGTTCGCCGGCGCGGCCTACCTCATTTACCTGGGAATCCAGGCAGTTCGGCACCGTCGCGGCAGCCCGGCAGGGCCTGACCCGTCCCGGTCCGCGACCACCCGGCGGATTCTGGGTGAAGGCTTCATTGTCGGGGCCACGAATCCGAAGTCCGTGGTGTTCTTCGTGGCGGTCCTCCCCCAGTTCGTCGACCATGGCGCAGGAGCCATCCCCGTCCAACTCGCCCTGCTGGGCGCCACCTTCCTGGCCATCGCGCTGGTCTCGGACAGCATCTGGGCCCTCGCCGCCGGAACGGCCCGGCAATGGTTTGCCCGTTCACCCCGCCGGGTGGCTGCTGTCACCACCACGGGCGGGGTGATGATGATCGGTCTCGGCGGCACCCTCGCCCTGACGGGGTCGAAGAGCTGACGGGTGGGGCGTCACCGCGCCGACCAGCCCCCGTCCATCGTGTAGCTGGCCCCGGTGACCATTCCGGCGGCGTCCGAGGACAGCCACCCAACCAGCGAGGCCACCTCCTCGGGCTCCACCAGCCGTTTCACCGCGGACTCGGTAAGCATCACCTTCGCCAGCACCTCCGACTCCGGAATCCCGTGGACACGCGCCTGGTCAGCGATCTGCTTCTCCACCAGCGGGGTGCGCACATAGCCGGGATTGATGCAGTTGGACGTGACGCCGTGTTCGCCGCCTTCAAGTGCCGTCACCTTGCTCAGCCCCTCAAGGCCGTGCTTCGCCGAGACGTAGGCGCTCTTGAACGGGGATGCCCGGAGGCCGTGGACCGATGACAGGTTGATAATGCGCCCGAAGCCGTTGGCGTACATGTGCGGCAGCGCGGCACGGATCAGTAGGAAGGGCGCCTCGAGCATGAGCGCCAGGATCCGCCGGAACGCCACGGGATCGAAGTCCTCGATGGGGCTGATGCGCTGGATCCCGGCGTTGTTCACCAGGATGTCGCAGTCCAGGCTCAGCGCGGCCAGCGCCTCGACGTCCAGGAGGTCAACAGCCCAGGACGTGCCGCCCACCTCATCGGCAAGGCGTGCCGCGCCGGCATCGTCGACGTCGGCCACCACTACTTTGGCTCCCCTGGCCGCCAGTTCCCGCACGCATGCCGCGCCGATGCCGCTGGCACCGCCGGTGACCAGGGCCTTGCGGCCGTTCAGGTTCTTTTCTATGTCCGGACCTTGTGCGTCCACAGTCTGCTCCTCCAAGTGTCCACGTTGACACGTGCCGCACGCCGTCTGCTTCCAACGCGTGCAGCACTTCCGATTCACCCGAGTATTCCTGCAGAAGGAACGCGGTTCAATGACTAATCAGGCACTGGATTCGTGCAAAATTGCAGACATGGATGCCAACCCGGACGACCTGCTGGTGCTGCTCGCCGTCTCCCGCTCCGCAAAATTCACCACCGCCGCCCAGGTCCTGGGCCTGAACCACACCACCGTTTCCCGCCGGATCGCCGCACTGGAAAAGGCCCTGGGCGGCCGTGTCCTCGCCCGCGCCTCCGGGGGCTGGGAGCTGACCGAACTCGGCGCCCAGGCCGTGCTGGTGGCTGAGCAGGTGGAGACTGCGGTGCGCGCGCTGGGACCGTCCGGCCGCCCGCCTGACCCGATTACCGGCGTCGTACGCATGACCGCGACCGACGGCTTCAGTGCGTACATCGCCGCTCCGGCGGTGGCAAGGCTGCGGAGGGATCATCCGGGGCTCAGCGTGGAGATCGTCACCGTCACGCGGCGCGCGCTCCAGCAACGCTCGGGGCTGGACATCGAGGTGGTGGTGGGTGAGCCGCAGGTGCACCGCGCCGAAGCGTTCCGCCTGGGCGAATACGAGCTCGGGATGTACGCCTCACGTTCCTACGTCGAGGCCAACGGAATGCCGGAGTCGGTGGAGGCCCTGACCTCCCACCCGCTCGTGTACTTCGTGGACTCCATGCTGCAGGTGGACGACCTCGATGCGCCGCGGCGGCTGGTGCCGGCCATGCGCGACGGTGTCAGCTCCACCAACGTGTTCGTGCACGTCGAGGCCACCCGGGCCGGTGCCGGGGTGGGGTTCCTCCCCTGCTTCATGGCCGACCGGCACGCGGACCTGGTCCGCCTGCTGCCCGAAAAAATCGCCGAACGCCTGCCCTACTGGATGGTCCTGCGGCCCGATTCGATGCGCCGCCCGGCCGTCGCTGCCGTGGTGTCGGCGCTGCGCGATCAGACCAGAGCGCACCGGGCGTGGCTGCTGGGGCAGGGACGCGGCAGCTCAGCCGCTGAATGAAGCCGGCGGCCCGGGCTCCGTGCCGGGCCCGGTATCAGCAGGAGGCCGGGGATCGTGCCGGACCGGGGCTCCGGCGGCGAAGGCCCGTACCTTGGCGTCGTTCCAGATGTGCGCAGGCACGGCGCCGCCGAGGAGCCGCCGCACGAGCCGGGGATCGTCGTCGAACGGCTCGTCGCTGCCGGCCATGATCATGTTGCCGTAGCGGCGCCCCTTCAGCATGGCCGGATCCGCGATGATGATGGTGTGTTCGAACGCGGCCGCGATGGTGGCCGCATCCTCCCGCGCATTCTTCAGGTCCGGGCCGTCCCCCGAATTCACCACGTACATCCCGCCGGGGGCGAGCACCCTCCGGACATGCCCGTTGAACTCGGCCGTGGTCAGCGGAAAAGGCGTCACGGCGCCGGCGAACACATCGCGGATGATGAAGTCGCGGGTGTCCGGGGTCAGGGTTTCCGTCACGGCGCGGGCTTCCCCGACGCGCAGCCGCAGCAGCGGGGCCTTGGGCAGGTCGAACCAGCCCCGGACGTATTCGGCAAGCTTCCCGTCCAGTTCCACCACCACCTGCCGGGCGTCCGGATAGGCGGCATGGAAGTAGCGGGCCAGTGAACAGGCTCCGCCGCCCAGGTGCAGGCCCCGCAGCCTGGGCTTGGTTTCAGGAGCCCAGCGGGATTCGATGAGGGCGGAGATCCAGCGCATGTACTCGAAGTCCAGGAACAGCGGATCGGCAAGGTCGATGTGCGAACTCATCACGCCGTTGATGCGCAGGAGCCAGCCTGTGGAGTTGTCCTGGTCCGCGATGAGCTCGCAGTCGCCGGTGTCGATGTAGTACACGCCCTCAACCGGGCCGTCTGCGCGCGCTCCACCGGGAGCCTCCAGCACAGCGGAGGGCGCCGCGCCCTTCCTGGAACCGGACCTGCTGCCTGACTTGGTGCGCCGTGCCATCAGTTCTCCGCCGCTTCCGTCATGCCTTTAAGCCTAGTTGACCGCAGACTGCCGGACGCCCGGGTGCTAGGCCTCCGGCACGGGCGCACCCTGGCCGTTGCGGATGCGCTGGACCATGGCCGTGGTGGAGCGCTCGGCGACGTAGTCGAGGATGGTGACTGTGCCGCCGTAGGCCTCCACCGCTTCGGTTTCGGCCAGCATCTCCGGCGTGTAGTCCCCGCCCTTGGCGTAGATTTCCGGGCGCAGCTGCTCGATCAGGGGAATCGGCGTCGCGGTATCGAAAACCGTGACGTAGTCCACGCAGCTCAGGGCGGCGATCACGGCGGCCCGGTCTGCCACGCTGTTGATGGGACGGTCCGGCCCCTTGAGCTTTCGTACTGAGTCGTCACTGTTGAGTGCCACCACCAGGATGTCACCCAGCTGTTTGGCCTGGTTCAGGTACCGGGTGTGCCCCCGGTGCAGCACATCGAAGCAGCCGTTGGTCAGCACCACGCGCTGGCCGTCGCTGCGGTGCGCGCGGATGTGGCGTTCCAGTTCATCGGCGGCCAGCGCGGTGTCCGCGAAGCTTTCCAGGTAGCGGCCCAGTTCGTCCGTGCCGCAGACCGATGTCCCCGGAAGGTGGACCACCACGTCCGCGGCAGCCTGCGCCAGGTCCAGGCTGGCCGTCAGCGGCAGCGACGCGGCCCGCGCGAGGGTCAGGGCCGCCACGAACGTATCGCCCGCGCCTGAGGCCTGCTTCTCGGTGGCGGGCCGCGCCCAGGTCCGGTGCGGGTTTCCGGCGGACGGAATCAGGACGGTCCCGTCCCGGTCCAGTGTGACCACGACGGCGCGTGCACCGGTAGCCTGCAGCAGCTCGCTGCTGTGCTGGGTCACCACTGCCGCACGTTCGGGTCCGTTGCCGAGCCGGAGGTCCAGCATCCTGGCCGCCTCCTGCGCGTTGGGGGTGACCAGGTCCGGCGCCAGCGCTGCCCACGGGCGCGGATCGTGGGCGTCCACCACCACCAGGGTGTCCTCCCCGCGCCGGGCCAGGGTTTCAATGAGCCGGTTCCGGACCGGCTCCGCAAGGACGCCCGTTCCGTAGTCACAGATCACCACCGCGTTCTGCTGTCCGACGGCGGCCGGAACGGCCGCCTCGAACGCCGCCAGGGCGTCGGCCGGGACAGTTGCCGCGGAGTCGTCGAAGCGCAGCAGGACCTGGCCGCCGCTGCTGATCCGGATCTTTGTGGTGGTGACCATGTCCGGGTGCTCGGCCAGCAGCGCCGTGTCCACACCGGCCGCGTCCAGTTGGCGCCTGAGCTCCGTGCCGGCGTCGTCCGTTCCGACGATTCCGGCCACGCTGACGCGGGCCCCCAGGGCAGCCAGGTTCATGGCGGTATTGGCCGCACCGCCGGGGGCAAAGTCCCGCCGGGCGATGTCCACCACGGGAGCCGGAGCCTCACGGCACATCCTGTCGATGGTTCCGCTCCACCAGCCGTCGAGCATGAAGTCGCCCACAACCGTGATGGCCGGAGCCTCCTCCGCCAGCCTGCGGGGAAGCCAGGCTGCCAGGCCGCGCTGTTCTGAAAGCACTGGTTCTGGGAGCACTGGCTCTGACAGCACCGGTTCAGAATGCGTTGTGGTGCTGTCGTCCCCGGCGGCTCCCCCGGTGCCGGGTGCCGTGGCGGTCATGATGCTGCCCCGGCTTGCACGGCACCGGCTGAAGAGCCCGCTGCCGGCGGGGGTGGCGCAATGTGCACCACCTTGACCCGGGTGAATTCGTCCAGGAGCTCGGGTCCGTAGCCGAAGCCGTGCCCGCTCTCCCCGCGGGGCTGGGCAGAGCCGCCGGGCGCACCGCCAAATACCTCGTTGACCTTGATGGTCCCCGCCGGCAGTGCAGCGACGGCCTGCTGGGCGTGGGCGATGCTGCCGGTCAGGACGGTGGCAGCCAGTCCGTAGCGGCCGGCGGCGGCGAGGGCGAGCCCCTCCTCGAAGCTGTCCACCACGCGCACCGGGGCCACCGGGCCGAACGTTTCCTCGGCCATGACGTCCATGGTGTCGGTGCATTCCACGAGGACTGTGGCCGGGTAGAAGGCGCCCGGCCCGTCCGGAACGGAACCGCCCTCCACGGCCCGCGCCCCAAGGCCCAGCGCCTCGGCCACGTGCCGCTGGACGGCGTCCCGCATCCGCGTGTCCACCAGCGGCGCGAGCCGGTTTCCGCTGTTCCGCTCCCGGGCCTGCCCCGCGAGGGCCTGGCAGAACTGTTCGGCAATGGACCGGTGGACGTAGATCCGCTCCACCGACGTGCAGATCTGTCCGCTGTTGCTGAAGGCCCCGATCGCCGCCTGCTCCGCTGCCCAGGCCGGATCCACATCCGCATCCACCAGCAGCGGATCGTTGCCCCCGTTCTCCCTGATGACATAGGCGCCTGTCAGCACCGCGGCCCGCGCAATCCGTTCCCCCGTCTCGCTGGATCCGACGTGGGCGAACATATCAACGTCGGGCTGCTGGGTGAGGAGGGTCCCGACGTCGGCGCCTCCGGTCAGCGTGACCAGCACGTTGGGCGGAAACACCGGTGCCAGCGCCTCCCCCAGGCGCTTGCCCACATGGGGGCAGCGCTCACTCGGCTTGTGGATCGCGGTGTTTCCGGTGACCAGGGCAGCGCCGATGAGTCCGCACGCCACTGCCACAGGATCGTTCCATGGCGTCAGCAGGACGGCCATGCCGCGGGGCTCGGCAATGGTGTAGTCGGCTGCCAGCGGGTTTCCGCGAAGGCTGTGTCCCCGGTGCAGGGGGCCAAGTTCTGCGTACTGCTCCAGCGTGGATACGCCTGCCGCTATGCCGGCAAGAGCCTCTTCCACCGGGCGCCCGGTCTCCTGCGCGTTCAGCTCCGCCAGCTCCGCAGAGGCAGCATCGAGGGCCGCAGCCGCGGCGCGCAGCAACTTTCCCCGCTCTGCCGGTGGTGTGGCTGCCCAGCCCGGCTGGGCGGCACGGGCAGCCGCCACGGCTGCCGTCACATCCTCGGGCCCTGCCACGGAAAGGCTGCCGACCATTTCACCGGTTCTGGGATTCAGGATGGTGAGCACGTCTTCCGCATGGGCCAGGTCGTTGGCGATCGTCGATTGCATGTGGCTCCTCACTGTGGATTTGGCCTGTGCCTTTCGGGGTGGTCGTTTCACCCCTCTCTGAGGTGATCCGTACCCGGGCGCCGGCGGGTTTACACGCGCCGGCAGCAGGAGTTTTCAGAGCTGGCAATACACCGCCGATGCACCGTATGGTGGGCCCACTGGACCCGTCCCGACCTGAACTGTCCGGAGCCGAGAGGGCTGACACCATGGAACTTTTCAACGCCGACTTCGGCGGAGCGCGCATCACTGGCCAAGGAATCGGCCCGGTCCTGGAGCCCTTCAGCGGCGTATCGCGGATAGCCGTGCTCCGGGGCGGCGGCCTGGGCGACCTGATGTTCGCCCTGCCCGCCGTTGCTGCCCTGAAGGCCGCCTATCCCGGTGCCACCGTCACCCTGCTGGGCACGCCGGTCCATGCGGAGCTGCTGTCGCAGACGGCGGGGCCGGTGGATGAGACGGTGATCCTGCCGTTTTCCGAAGGTGTCCGCCCGGGGCCGGAGGACGACGGCGAGCTCGAACGGTTCTTCGCCGATATGAGCACCAGGAGCTTTGACCTGGCCGTCCAGCTGCACGGCGGCGGACGGTACTCAAACCCCTTCCTGCTCCGCCTCGGCGCCCGGCACAGCGTGGGCACCAGGACCCCGGACGCGGTTCCGCTGGAACGGACCGTGCCCTACCTGTACTACCAGCACGAGCCGCTCCGTGCCCTCGAGGTGGCAGGATTCGCCGGCGCACCTCCGCTCGGGCTGGAGGCAAGGCTTGAGCCGCTGCCGGAGTTCAGGCAGCAGCTTGCGCAGGACCTGGCCGTGGAGAGCGGTGCATCCGGGAACGGGCGTGTGGTGGTGATCCATCCGGGTGCGACTGATCCGCGCCGCCGCTGGCCTGCCGAACGTTTCGCCGCGGTGGCCCGCAGGGCCGCCGACGACGGCTTCCGGGTTTACGTGGTGGGCGACCGCAGCGAAAAGGAGCTGGCGGAAACGGTGGTGGAGCTCGCCGTCGAACACGCCCCTGACGGCCGCCCGGCCGTCGAGCCGAATGCGGGCCGGCCTGCCGTGGAATCACTGGCCGGCAAACTCAGCCTGGGTGAACTGGCGGCACTGCTGGCGGGCAGCAGCGTGGTGGTGGCTAATGACAGCGGACCGCGCCACCTGGCCCAGGCCCTGGGCACACCGACGGTGGGCGTCTACTGGGTGGGCAATGCCATCAACGCCGCACCTCTGGGCCGCAGCCTGCACCGGGTCCATCTCGGCTGGGCCACCCGCTGCGAGGTGTGTGGCGTGGACATCACCCAGGTGGGGTGGACGGCTCCACGGTGTCCCCATGAGGAGTCCACCGTGAAGGCCGTCGAACCCTCAGAGGTCTACGAGGATATCCTGCAACTCACGGCCACGAGCCCTCTTCTTCATGGCAGATAAGCATTTCGCGGACCTCGCAGCCCGTGGGCTGTGACAGGGCGAACAGAATCGCCTCGGCCACGTTGCCGGGGTCGTTCAGGCGTGAATCGTCTTGCGGCTTGTACTGCTCCGCGCGGTCATCGAAGAAGCGCGTCTTCATGCCGCCGGGGATCATCGTGGTCACGCCGATTTCGCCGCCCGTCTCGGCCGCCAGCGAGTGGCTGAAGCCCACGACACCGAACTTGGATGCGCAGTATGCGGTGGCCTCCGGCAGTGCACGCTTGCCCAGCGTGGACGCGATGGTGACCACCCGTCCACGGGACGCCTTCAGGTAGGGAAGGGCTGCCCGGACGACGGACACCGTGCCCATCAGGTTAACGCCGATGACGCGTTCCCACTCCTCCGCGGCCACGTCCTCCAGCTTGCCGCAGCGGTCGATGCCGGCCGCGGTGACCACCGCGTCCAGCCCGTCGAGGCTTTCCGCCGCCTGCGTCACTGCCTCGGTCACCGCAATCCGGTCCGAGACGTCCACTTCAAACGCCTTCGCCGCGGAGACGTTCCGGATGTCCCGGTCGAGGACCACCGGGGTTCCGCCGGCTTTCAGTACGGCATCAACGACGGCGGCCCCCAGTCCGGAGGCACCGCCCGTTACCAGGACCCGGCCGGGCCGGAAAGTCGATTCAGTCATGGTTTTCCTTTCGCTTGGGACAAATTTCAAGTTTTCGATAGCGGTTCAGCTCACCTGTGCCGGTTCAGCTGACCTTCGCCAAAGCGTCCGCGAGGACTGACGTGGACCGTGCCTGGTGGAAGGGCACGGTGACACACCGGCCGCCCCAGCTTTCGACGAGGCTGGCCTCGGGCAGGTCCGATGCGCGGTAGTCACCGCCCTTCACCCAGACGTCCGGCCGCAGGGATTCCAGGCAGGCCTCCGGGGTGTCCTCCCCGAAAACCAGGACGGCATCGACACATTCCAGTGCCAACAGCAGTTCCGCCCGGTCCTGCTGGCTGACGATGGGCCGCTGCTCGCCCTTGATCCGGCGCACCGACTCGTCAGAGTTCAGGCACACGATCAGGCAGTCGCCAAGGTCCCTGGCTGCCGCCAGTGTGCGGGCGTGGCCGGCGTGCAGCAGGTCGAAGCAGCCACCGGTTGCCACGACTGTTCCGCCGTTGGCACGCACCCGCCGGGCAAGATCCAGGGCGTCTTCCTCGCGGCTGTGATGCCAGACCGGCCGGTGGCGGTCCGGCAGGGCGGAAACCCCGCCGGCGCCGAGGAAGGCGGCCGCTTCGCTGATCGCGAGTTCCGCGGCGTCGCCCAGGCTGCGGCCCTCCGCCAGGTGGACGGCGAGGCTGGCCGCGAGCCGGTCGCCGGCACCGCAGGGATCGGTGACCTCGGTGCGGGGGGCCGGGATGGTCACCGGTGGCGTGTGGCGCTGGGTCAGCAGGCCGCCCTGGTCCCCCATCGTGACGAGGACCGCCTGGCTTTGCCAGTTGTCGAGCAGCGTTTTCCCGACGGCGGCAATCGCCGCAGGCGTGGCGGTCCCGGAATCCGCGGCCTTGGCGGCTTCGGACAGATTGGGCGTCACCACCGCGACGCCCGGCACCGGTGCGGCGCCGGACGGGTGCGGATCCCACACGATCGGAATGTCGCCGGCGCGGGCCTCCAGCAGCTCCCGGATCTCCGGGTTCGCAGCAACGCCCCGTCCATAGTCGGCCACGATGATCACCTCGGCCTGGTTCAGGGCCCTGAGCATGCCCGCGGTGGCCGCCGGCACCTCCGGCCGCTCGCACCCTTCGTCCACCCGCACCACCGGCTGGCGGCCCGCCCGGACCCGGGTCTTCACAGGCGTTCTGGCACCGGAGGGCCCGGAAACCACCCGCACGCCGGCGAGCGCGCCTTCCAGCGCCAGGGAGGCGTCGTCGTCGGAAAGCACCGTCACCAGGGTGACGCCGTGGCCGTCCTGGGCCAGCATCCGGGCCACGAGCCCTGCGCCGCCAGCTCGGCGCCGGACGTCCGAGACGTCCACCACCGGGACCGGCGCGTCGGGGCACAGCCGGGTTGCTTCCCCGGAAAGGTCCACGTCCAGCAAAACGTCGCCCACCACTGTGATCCTCATCCGCGATCACGCTCCGGCCCGGGAACGCCCTGGCCCCTGCGGGCCACCTCGGCTTCGAAGGCGCGGCAGATGGCGTGCAGCGCTATCAGGTGCCCTTCCTGTGCATTGGCCGAGACGGCATCGACGGCCACCACCTCATCGCAGCAGGAGGCCAGCGGGTTTGGCGCCGGCCCCGTCAGCGCCCATGTGGTGATGTTCAGCCTGGCCGCCGCCTCGGCTGCCCGGAGCAGGTTGGGGCTCTGGCCGCTGGTGGACAGCAGCACGAGGATGTCCCCCGACCGTCCGTGCGCGCGGACCTGCCGGGCAAACAGCTCCGCATAGCCGTAGTCATTGGCGATGGCCGTGACAGCCGAACTTTCCGCATGCAGGGAGATCGCGGAGAAAGGCATCCGCTCGCCGTCGAACCTGCCCACGAGTTCCGCCGTCAGGTGCTGCGCCTCGGCCGCGGACCCGCCGTTCCCGGCGGCCAGCAGCTTCTGCCCGCTCAGCAGGCGCTGGGCCAGCTCCACGCCCCAGGCTGTCAGCGTCTCGGCCTGGCTTTCCAGGGACCGCAGTGCGGGAAGGACGTTTTCCAGGTGCGTCCGCACTGCTTCCCTCGAGCCGGCACCCTCTTTCAAGCCAGCGCCGGCATCCTGCCCGGCCGCGCCCGGGGCCAGACCATCGGGAGAGGTCAGACCGTCCGGAGCGGACAGCTGGTCGGGAGAGGAAAGGCCGGCCTGAGTGCCAACCCGGTGCATGGCAGGAAGCTCAGCCTCCCGCAGGGATTCCGGAGTCACAGTGCCGCTCCTTCCATGGGTTCGAGGGTGCCGGCCGCGGCGGTGCCTGCAATAGCCAGCTGGTAGGCCTTTTCCGTTTCGGCGGCCACTCTGTTCCACGAGTAGCGCGTCTTCGCCCTCCGCTCACCGGCGCGGCCGAGCTTCGCCCGAAGCTCCGGACTGGCCAGCAGGGTGACGAGGGCTTCGGCGATGGCTTCGGGGTCCTTGGGCGGCACATGCAGCCCGGTTCCCTGGTGCACCACGGTGTCCGTCAGGCCGCCCACTGCAGCGGCGACCACCGGAACACCGCAGGCCATGGCCTCCAGCGGAACGATGCCGAAGGGCTCGTACCAGGGCGTGCAGACCACGGCATCAGCGCTTCGGAACATGCTTGGCATGGCCTCTCTGGCCACTTGTCCCCGGAGCTCCACATGGTCCGCCACACCGAGCTCCCGGGCAAGCTCCAGCAGCCTGCGCGCTTCCGGGTCCTGCCCTCCGGCATCCGCTCCGCCGCCCACGATGAGCAGTTCGACGTCGGTGAACCCCGCTTCCAGCAGGTACGGCAGGGCCCGGATCACGAGGTCCACGCCCTTGCGCGGGACCAGCCGCCCCACGGAAAGGATCCGGTGGGAGCGGGAAGGGGTGTCGGCCGGGCCGTCACTGGAGAAGACGTCCAGGTCCACCCCGCAGGGAGCAATGGAAACCCGGCGGGTGTCTATCCCCATCGCCCTCAGCTCGAACACTTCGTCGGAGCAGGTGGCCACGATGCGGTCAGCCGACCTGCCGACGGACGGCTCGAGGAAGCGCCGTTCAGCGGGGCTGGTGTCAGCGGCGCCCTGGTGGCGGCGCTTGACGGTGCCCAGCGCATGGAAAGTCTGTACTACCGGGACCCGGAAACCGCCCGGCTCGCGGCGTGCGGCATCGAGCGCCGCCACACCCGACATCCAGAAGTGGCCGTGCACCACGTGCGGCGGCGAGTCGCCCCAGTCCTGGACTACACCGTCCGCCAGTGCACCCATGAAGGGGAGCAGCTCGTCCTTGGGCACATGCTCGGCCGGCCCGGCGTCCACGTGCACCACCTCGAGCCGGGGATGCACCCGCACCCTTTGCGGCAGCTCGGGCGCGTCACGCCTCGTGTAGACCGTGACGCGGTGGCCCCGCCGGGCCAGTGCCGACGACAGGGCGGCAACATGGACGTTCTGGCCGCCCGCATCCACTCCGCCGAGCGCTGCCAATGGACTGGCGTGTTCCGAAATCATTGAGATCTTCAATGGATATTCCCTTCTCGCGCCGCGGACAGGGCATCCGGTCCGGACCCCTTTACAGCTGCATCCCCCGACGCCACCCCTTCCGCGCACTCCCCGCCCGGCCTCCCATCATGATGTGGACGCGCCGGTTCCGGAAGTAAAAGTCCCCCGGGTGCCACATCAGCCAGCACCTCATCCCAGTCGGTCAGGAAACGCTCGAGTCCATACCGCTCCAGCGCGGCCTCCCGCGCAACCTTGCCCCGCCGTCGGGCTTCCTCCGGGTCGTTGACCAGCAGCCGGGCACACCGCCGCAACTCCTCCACGTCAGTGGAGAGGCAGCCCGCCTCCGCCGGCACGGCGCGGCCAGCCTCAGTTGTGTCCAGCGCAAGGACCGGCATGCCGAGGTGCATCGCCTCCAGCAGCGCCAGCCCCAGCGAGGTCCAGCGGAGCGGATGCAGGTAAACCCGGCAGCGCGCCAGCTCACGGTGGAGCTCCGCGGTTTTCAGATCGCCCCGCACGGTGAGGCGCGGCGCCGGGATGCCCGTGGCCTCCGCCAGCCGGTCACCGCCCATGCCAAAGACCTGGAGCGGGGCCGCGGTGGCGAAACGCGGCAGCAGATCGGTGCCGGTCACGCGTCCGCGGCGTACCGGTTCATTCACCACGACGCCCAGCTCCGGGACTTCGCCCGTGTAGAGGTAGCCTGGGTCCGCGATCCCGTGCTCAATGACCTTCGTTGGCGCGCGGCCGCTGTCCCAGAACAGCTCGTTGAAGTGGGTCACGTGCACGATCGGGATGTCGCTCTGCTCCCCGAGCGGATGGACGGTGAAGGGGACATCACCTTTGGGCGTGTTGTGTTCCACGTATACGGCGGGAAGGTCGACGCCGGGCCGGCGGCCCAGGATGCGCGTGACCTCCGCGGCCTCATCCGGCCGCTGGAGCACGACGGCGTCGATGCTGCCGGCGTCCAGCTCCGCCAGTGCGACCTCCCGCACCGAAGCGGGCCAGTCCCGCCCCGCCCGGCCCAACCCCCAAGGCCCTCCCTCAGGCAAGAGAGGCAGCAGGTACTCGTGCCGGCCGCGGACAAACGCGTCCGTCCACGACCCGTGCACGTGCCACAACAGAATTCTCATCGTTTCCGGACCTTTCTCCGTGTGCTGAGCGAGGAGACCCCGCTCAGCAGGCGTTCGACCGCGTCCACCACCTGCTCGGGCGAAACAGAGCTGAGGCAGGGATGGCCCGGTACCGGACAGTCGCGTGCACGGCTGAGCCGGCACGGCGCGTTTTGGTCTCCCAGCAGTTCCAGCGGAACGCCATACGGCGCCCACCGCACTGCCGGGACAACCGGGGAAAACAGGCTCACCACAGGGGTTCCGACGGCGGCAGCAAGGTGTGCGGGCCCCGTGTTTCCGCTGACCACCACCTCCGCGCCGGCGAGGACGCCCGACAGGGTGGAAAGGTCTGTCCGCCCACCCAGATCGATGGCGGAGGGTCCGGCGACGGTTGCCGTCAGGGCGGTTTCACCCGGGCCGCCGGTAACCACCACCCTGTGGCCGGCCCCCTCCAGCAGTTCCACGGCCGCCGCATGGTGCAGGGGTGGCCAGGCCCGGGCAGGGACCGTTGCGCCGGGGTGGACCACCACGTACGGGCCGTCCCCCACCAGGTGCCGGACGTCCGGGGGTTCCTTGACCATGAGCTTTCCGTCGTCACCGGTCCTGAGCCGGAATCCTGCCGCCTGGGCAATGCCAAGCGCCCGCACGGCTTCCGGCTGCTCCTCCGGAAAGTCCTCGCCCGGCTTCAGCCGCACGTCCAGGAGCGATCCCGGGTAGTCCGTGGAGGCCCCGGTGATGCGCTCAACGCCGGCCAGCCGCAGGAGGAGCGCCAGCGGAAGCGGTGACTGGTGGAAGGAGGTGAGGATGACCGCTTCGGTGATGCGGGAATTCCGGACGAAGCCCACCAGGGAGTCCAGGTGCTCTCCCGCCACGGGCGGAGCCGGGTTGCTGATCCAGGGCGCATCCCAGGCAAAGACGTCGGCGACGTTGGGCAGCAGCGAGGCCGCGGACTTGCCCTGCGGCCCGCAAAGCACGACGACGTCGTTGGGGCTGCCGCCGTCGGCCCGCCGTCCGTTCGCCACGGCCCGGACTGCCGGGCCGGCCAGGAGTACGTCACCGACGCTGTCCAGCCGGGCCACGAGGACCCTGCTCATGCCGGTCCTCGAAGCACTGGTTCGTGAAGCACTGAGTTCCGAAACACTGATTCTGGAAACAACAGGGCAACGGCCTGCTCGAGGTCCGCGGCGACCTCGGGGGCGGCCTCGACTTCCTCGGCGCGGGTTTGCGGCGTGGGAACCAGGACGCCCCGGGCGCCGGCGGCCGCGGCCGCCTCGACGTCGCTGCCGATGTCGCCGATGAACGCCGCCTCCGATGGGTCAATGCCGAGCCGGCGGCAGGCACTGTGGATCATGCCCGGTGCCGGCTTCCGGCACACGCATCCGTCATCGGCTCCGTGCGGGCAGACCTCCCAGACGTCGAAGGGCCCCAGCAGGTCCTCCACCCGTGCGTTCACGCTGTCCACCTCCTCGGCGGTCAGCAGCCCGCGCGCAATGCCCGACTGGTTGCTCAGGACACCGGTTGCCAGGCCCATGCCGCGCAGCCCGTCGAGGACCCGCCGCGCACCTGGATACGGCTCGACGCGCGCGGGGTCGCCGTTGTACGGCACGTCAACCACGAGCGTTCCGTCCCGGTCGAACAGCACAGCCTTGAGCTTAGAAGCGTTACTTGCCATATCCCCTCCGTTCCCCGGAGGGCAGAGACCTAAACAACCGGCCGGGCACTTCTTCTCGGCTAGACTCCTCGAAAGGCGGCCCGGCAGGGCCGGTCCAAGGAGGAGAAGAACGGCAGTGGAAGCACGGAACGGCAAGCACGAACAACCTGTCCTGCTGGTCCTGCGGGCACTAAAGCTCGGTGACCTGCTGGTTGCTGTGCCGGCCCTGCGCGCGCTGCACCGCGCCTATCCGGACCACCGCCTTCTCTACGCCGCCCAAGGCTGGCTGGAAGAGGCACTGGAACTCGTGGGCGGGTACGAACTGCTTCCGACCCATGGCCTGGATGTTCCAATTCCCATTGATGCAGGCAAGGTGGATATCGCGGTAAACCTGCATGGCAGCGGACCAGAGAGCGAAGCCCGGCTCGCTGCCGTCCGGCCGCGGACGCTCATCGGCCACCGGACCCCGGAACGGCCGGGCCCGGCATGGATGGAGGAAATCCATGAGCGTGAGCGGTGGACCAGGTTGCTGCAGTGGCACGGCATCGATGCAGAACCTGACGATTTCCGGCTCCTCCCGCCAGCCGTTCCCAGCCCCTGTCCCGGCGCCACGGTACTGCACGTGGGGGCCGCCTACGGCAGCCGGCTATGGCCCGAGCACCGCTTCGCCGAGGTCGCCCGCGCGCTCGCCGACGATGGGCACGAGGTGGTGTTCACCGGAAGCACGGGAGAACGGCCGCGGGCGCTGGACGTGGCCCGGCTGGCAGGCCTTCCCGAGACGCAGGTGCTCGCGGGCAGGCTGCGGCTGGCCGAGTTCATGGCCGCCATCGCGGAAGCCCGGCTTGTGGTGTCGGCGGATACCGGCGCGGCGCATCTCGCCTCTGCCTACTCGCGGCCTTCAGTGGTGCTTTTCGGCCCGGCTCCGGCCGAGGTGTGGGGGCCTCCGCCCGGCCCGCACATCGTGCTGACCGACGCCCAGGCACGCCGTGGCGACACATTTGCCGCCACCCCTGATCCGGCCCTGCTGGCAGTCACCGTGGAGGACGTCCTGTCCGCCGTCGGGCAGCTCCGGCTCGCCTGACCCCCGCAGGTCCTGCCGGCGGGCCAGTCGTGCCGCCGGCGGGCCGGTCCTGTCGCTAGCGGGAGCTGCCGGTGCCGGCGCTGCCGGCGCCCGCCTCCCCGCTGCGGCCCTCCTCATCGAGCAGCCTGCGCTGCAGCCATACGAGGATCCGGGACAGGCGCCGGGACACCTGCATCTGGGAAATGCCGAACCGCTTGCCCAGCTCCACCTGGGTCTCCTCGCGGAAGTAGCGCCGGTACAGCATCTCCCGGTCATCAGGCTCCAGTTCCTGGATGGCCTGGTTGAGGCACACGAGTTCTTCGAGGTGCTCTATCGGCTGGTCGGGCGAGACCAGCCCTTCGCCCATGCTCGGCCCGCCCCACGGATCGGGGCTGTCCAGCGAGTCGGGATGCATGCTGCTTGCCGCGGCCTGGGCCTCCCGCACGTCGGCGGCGGTGACCCCCAGTTCCTCCGCCAGTTCCTGCTCCGACGGAACGCGGCCCAGCGACTGGGCCATGTCCGGGGCGGTGTGCAGCATCTGCGTCCGGACATCCTGGACCCGCCGGGGCGGCCGCACGGTCCAGCACCGGTCCCGCAGAAACCGCTTGAGTTCGCCGCTGATCGTGGGGGCGGCGTACGCCGGAAAGCTTTCACCCTTCTCCTGGTCAAAGCCGCGGGCAGCCTTGACGAGGCCCAGATAGGCCACCTGGACCAGGTCCGAACGCTCCCGTCCGCGGGCAGCGTAGCGCGAGGCAAGCGACTCCGCCAGGTCCAGGTAATTGAGGACCAGCTGGTTCTCGAAGGCGTCATGCAGGCGGCCCGTGGGAGGCCCCTGCGGGGATGGCCCGCGGGGCGGGCCGGTCACGGAGTAAGAAGGCGGAGTTTCTGGCATTGTCGTGGGTTCCTTCGATCGAAAGGTCGAGAAAGCCTGCGGCAAGACTTAGAAGAAGGAAATCATAAGCGTGCTTATTACACAATGCTCCCGAGGCTATAGGCTCGAAAGAAGCAGCAAGGTTACGGCCGCCGTCGGACGGCCTGGCCGGAACGTTCAACAGCACCGGCAACGGTAACGGCAAGAGAGGCATTTCATGCGTATCGCGATCACGGGCGCCAGCGGCAATGCGGGGACGGCGCTGCTGCGCAGACTCCATGAGGCCCGAGCGGAATACCCGGGCGGGCTGGAGCTGGTGGGCATCAGCCGGCGCGCCCCGGACAGCACGCGGCTGCCCTACGCCGGCGTCGAGTGGCACACCCTTGATGTGGGCGACGCCGGTGCGAAACAGGAACTGGCCCGGGCCTTTGCGGGGGCCGACGCGGTGGTGCACCTTGCCTGGCAGATCCAGCCGAACCGGGACCTCCCGCAATTGCACCGCACCAACGTCACCGGCACGGCGAACATGCTGGCAGCGGCCAGGGAAGCCGGCGTCGGCCACATTGTGTGCGCTTCGTCCGTGGGGGCGTACAGCAAGGCGCCAAAGGACCGCCGGGTGGACGAATCCTGGCCGGCAGGAGGCATTGAGGGCTCACATTACAGCCGGGACAAGTCGGAGCAGGAGAAGCTGCTGGACGAGTTCGCGGCGGACAATCCCTCGATCGCCGTGGCCAGGCTGCGCCCCGGGCTCATCTTCCAGGCCAAGGCCGGCAGCGAAATCGGCCGGTACTTCCTCGGGTGGATTCACCCAAGGTTCGTCCCGCGCCGGCCGGCACTGCCGATTTTGCCGATTCCCGAGGAACTGGTCTTCCAGGCGGTGCATGCCGACGACGTCGCGGACGCCTACTGGCGCGTGCTCAGGAACAGGGCCAGCGGAGCCTTCAATGTGGCCGCAGAACCTGTGATCACGCCGCAGAACCTCGCCAGGCTCTTTTCCGCCAAGCGGATCCTTCCGGTCCCCGTCCGCGCGCTCCATGCCTTCGTTGATGCAACCTGGCGACTGCGGCTGCAGCAGACCGACTCGGGATGGGTGGAGATGGCGGCCGGCGCGCCGATCATGGACACCCGCCGGATTCGGGAGGAGCTGGGCTGGGAGCCGCACACGGCGTCGCTGGAAGCCGTCCGCGAGGTGATAGACGGCATGGGCAAAGGCGCCGGCGTGCCGGAGTCTCCACCGCTCAAACCCCGGCGCAGCCTCCTCGGCCTCATCCGCCGGGGCTAAGACCCGGACGGCGGCCCACCCGCGGACGCCCGCGGACGGCGGCCCACCCGCGGGCCTACTGGCGCGGAGCGTTGCGCGCGGGCCTGCTGGGGCCCGCCCGCGCCTACTGGCGTGGGGTGTCCCGCCGGGTGGGGTCCGTCGTGGCATCGGCATTGGAGCGGCGGGCATCAACATCGCGAGTGTCAGCGTCGCGCGTACCATCGGTCCGCATATCGTCGGCGCGCCCGCCCATGTCACGGTCGCGCATGTCACTCTCACGCATGTCCCGGTCGTCGTCGGCCCGGGCGTCAAGGCCCCGCCCGTCACCCCTGCGGGCATCGGCATTCCGGGCATCGGCGTTCGCACGTGCGTCGTCGCGCCGGTTACCGTCCGCGTCCACGTCCGGATCCAGGGCATTCGCCTTGTGCTGGTGCTTCTCGGCGTCAGTCCGGAAGTCCTGCGCAGCCGCCTGCTTCTGCTCCGCCTCCTGGCGAAGCCGTGCGGCTTCAACCTGGGCTTTTTCGGCGTCGGCCTTGGCGTGCATGGCGCGGGCTTCGTTTTCGCGCGCCTCGAGGTCGGCGTTTTCAGCTTTGCGGCGGATCTCGGCGGCGTGCTGGCGGTTTTGTTCATCGCGCTTCTGCCGGAATGCCTCCCTGCGTCTGCGGCTGGACATCAGAAGCACCACGATGAGCGCGATGACGACGATTGCAACGACGATCCAAATCCAGGCAGTTGGGTCCACTGCGGATCCACCTCTCTCTTTTCCAGCACGGTCACTATCCGGCAGGGGCTCTGCCGCCCACGCCCGGTATGTGGCTTCCGGAGCGGACAGCGGATTGAACTAGCGGCAGTCAGGGTACTTACGATCTAATAGTAATCATGCTTACTATTTATGGCGAGTAATTGCCGGCAAATGCCCGGCAACCCGACATGTTGGAGAGGTATCAGCCATGACGGAGAATCAACAGCCGCAGGGCGAGGGAGCTCCCCCGCCCGAGGACGTTGAAGGCACAGGCCAGGAACAGGCCCGCAAGGGCGGCAGCCGGGGTCCCGCCCAGGACCCGAATCCACTGGCTTCCGCGCAACTGGCGGAAAGCCCGCAGTCGGAGACCCGGATTGCGGACGATCCGCTTGCCGGGAAGCAGCCGGCCGACGCTCCGCTGGGCAGTGATCCGCTCACCCTGGACCGCCGGAACCCTTCCAGGGCGCCCGGAGCATAGGAAGAAAACTTGATGGACCTGCTGCAGGACCCCCGCCCAAACCCCTGAGCCCAAACCCCTGACAGCGGGCGGGATACCCACACGGGCGTCCTGCCGGCGAACGAAAGGATGCTTCATGGCCACCAAAGAAGCCCCGGAAACCAGCACGGCAAAGGCCGGCAGTGCCCCTGCCCCCGATGACGCCCGAAAGCCTGACAGCCCCACGGACGTGGACAAACCGTCCTGGAAGTACATTTTCCGCAAGACCATGCGCGAATTCACGGGCGACCAATGTCCGGACCTCGCCGCCGGCCTCACCTACTACGCGATCTTTTCGATGTTCCCGGCACTGCTGGCCCTGGTTTCGCTGCTCGGCATCTTCGGCCAGGCGGAAAAGACGACGGCGGCACTCCTGGAAATCGTGCAGGGGGTGGCACCGGGGCAGGCAGTGGAGATGATCCGCGATCCCATCCAGGAACTGACCACCTCACCTGCAGCCGGCTTCACCCTGATCATCGGCCTTGCGACGGCGATCTGGTCCGCCTCCGGTTATGTGACGGCCTTTGGCCGCGCGATGAACCGGATTTACGAGATCGATGAGGGCCGCGGCTTCGTCAAGCTCCGCGGCACCATGCTGGCCGTCACCGTGGCCTCGCTGATCATCGTTGCGCTGCTTGCGGCCATGCTGGTCATCAGCGGCCCTGTGGCCGAAGCCGTCGGCAATGTCCTGGGCCTCGGCGGCGTGGCCCTGACCGTGTGGAACATCGCCAAATGGCCCGTCATTGTTGCGCTGGTCATTGTGGTCATTGCCATCCTCTACTACGCCACCCCGAACGTGCGTCAGCCAAAGTTCCGCTGGATGAGCCTTGGTTCGCTGATAGCCCTGCTCGTCTTCGTAGTGGCCTCTGTGGGCTTTGGGTTCTACGTGGGAAACTTCAGCAACTACAACAAGACCTACGGCGCGATCGGCGGCGTGATCGTCATGCTCCTGTGGCTCTGGATCCTGAACATGTCCCTGCTTTTCGGTGCCGAGTTCGACGCCGAAATGGAGCGGGGCCGTCAGCTGCAAGCGGGCATTGAGGCCGAGGAAACACTCCAGCTTCCGCCGCGCGACACCAAGAAGAGCGACAAGCTCCAGGAGAAGGAAGAGGAAGACATCCGGTTGGGCCGCGAACTGCGCGAGAAATACAGCGAGCAGGACAACGGCCAGAACCGCAACGGCCAGGACACCAGCCGCCAGGACGGCCGTGGCGGTGCCACCTCCCGCGGGGGCAACGACAGGGGCAACGACAACAGCCGCTGAAGGAAGTGACGTTACCCCGGGCAGCTGCCTGCAGGCAGCTGCCCGGCGGCGTCTACGGCCTCAGCCGCCCCGTAGGGCCGCAGCCGTCTCCACGCCCAGGACACGGAGGTAGGCACCAAAACCGTGCGGTGCCCGGGAGGCGGTCCGTCCGGAAGTCACCACACGCATGCTGTCCGTGGCGGTAATGGCAAAACCCCTCCTGCGGAGCCGCTCCACAAGGGCCCGGTCCTCTGAGGAAAGCAGCGGCGGAAATCCGCCGGCCTGTCGGTAAGCCGACGCGCGGACGCCCAGGTTTGCGCCGTAGACATTCCCGTGCCTTTCCTCCCGCGGGTGCCGGAGGTGCCAGCTGCGCAGAAGTTCCGGATCCATGCCTTCGGAGTCCGGCTCTACGGATCCCAGCACCGCATCCCAGCCGGCATCCGCGAACTGGAGCTGGCGCACAAACCAGTCCTCCGGAACCTGCGAGTCGGCATCGGTGTTTGCCAGCCACGTGCTTTCAAGGAGTTCGCTGCCGAGGTGCCGGATGGCGGCCGCCACTCCCGCAGCCCTGCTGGCCCCGGCGTTGCGAAACCGCCGGCGCACCACCCTCACCCCCGCATGAGCCCCAGCGAACCGCTCCGCGATCTCCGCCGAACGGTCGGTGCAGTGGTCCAGGACCACCGTGAGTCCCACGGCCACGGACGGCCGTTGCCGGGCGAGCGCCTCAGTTGCGGCGGCCAGCGCGGAAAGGGCGGCCCCCAGGTGGTACTCCTCGTTATGGACCGGCATCACTGCTTCAACCCGGCAGATGAGGGGTGGGAAACTGTCAGGCGTCACGCTGGTCCGGCGCGATGAAGGTTTCGAGCACAAAGTCGCGCTCGCGGTAAATGCTGGCAGACGGCCACCGTAGCTGGCTCCGTGCCAGCGCGTGGACGGTGTCGCCGTCGAGCTCCCAGCCGGCAACCGGATGCCTCCAGTGGCAGAGCAGCAGCGTTCCGCCGGGAGACAGGGACCCGGAGATGCGGCTGAACAGCTCCTCCAGTTCGACGGCCGGAAGGTAGTAACCCATCTCGGAGACCACAATGAGGTCAAAGCTCCCCTCCGGCCACTGTTCCGGGAGGGTGAGCTGCCTGGCTTCGGCGCCCGGGTACCGGGCGAGCCGTTCGGCGGCGCTGGCCACGGCCGTGCCGCTGGCGTCCACGGCAAGGAACCGCCCGCAGCGCTTTGCCAGTTCCTTGCTCAGGGTGCCGATCGAGCAGCCGGCCTCCAGGCCGGCGTCGTACTTCTGTTCAGGGAGGGCGGCGAGGGTCAGGCTGCGTTTGCGCTGCTCATACCAGCTGTCCTGGTACCTCCACGGGTCCTCGGAGCTGCGGTGCAGGGCGTCGAAGACGGCTTGGGCGTCCCGGGCGCTTCGCCGTCCGGTGACCGGCGGCCGCCAGGCGAAGACTTCAAAGGGCCGGGAAAAATGTGCAAGGAACTGTTCTGACAGCAGCACCTCGTCCCCAGGCTGGTCGGAGAGCGGCAGCAGCTGGGAGGTGTGGGCGTGCAGGGCAGCACGTTTGGCGCGCTGTTCGCCGGGGCTCAGGGGCAGTCGGTTCCAGTTCCGCCAGGCCGTGTCCTCCGGCGTGGCCCACAGCCAGTACCAGATGGGGTATTCCAGCAGCCCGTGGCTTCCGGCTTCGGCGGCCTCCGCCGCCACGGCTCCCAGGGTGTCGTGGTCGATGTGCCCGTCACCGCGGTACGGGGCAACAATGACCAGGCCGCCCTCAGCTGCCCCACGCTGGCTGATCATTTCCGCCAGCCGTTCGGCAATGACTGCACGGTTCTGCGCCAGCCCGCTGTCCGGGAGGTCCAGGAACTGCCAGCTGTCCGCCAAACCCAACGCCGCCATGGCAGCCGCGAACTCCTCCCGGCGGACGGCGGCAAGCTGCTGTGGCGTCGTGGTGGGCGAACCGGGGTGGGACGCCTCCCCTGCTGAACACAGCAGCACCTCAACGTGGGCGCCGGCGGATGTCAGCCGGGCAAGCAGGCCTCCGGCTCCAAGGGATTCGTCGTCCGGATGTGCAGCCAGGACGACGAAATCCATCCGTGCCAGTTCCGCCGGATCCAGCGGAAGTTCACCGATCGCGGCGAGTCCGCTGTTGGCCCAGGCCTGCTCATCCGTTCCGTCATCCGCGTGCGAAAACGTCACCATGCGTGCTCACCCTTGAGGGTCAGCGCACCCAGCTGGGCGTCGTCACGCGTTGCGTGGTGCTGCCGCACGTAGAGGGACAGGTCCGCCATGCACTTGCCGTACCGTTCGTCGAAGGCCAGTGGCCCGGGCCCCAGGTTTTGGCTCACCAGGAGCTGGACGCGTTCGACGGCGGCAGCAACAGTTCCGCGGACACGGAGCGCCTCGCTCCACGCACCAACCATCCCGTCGCTGGCACCGCCGCCCGATTCGGCGCCGCTGCCCGCCTGCGGCGCGGCATCCACGGCGTCGGCTGCCCGGGCGAGGTACTGGAGCGTTGAGGCCAGGATCCGGTCCACTTCGCCCAGGGCTGCGAGGGCTACCTGGTCGGGCTCGCGCTGGGATCTGGCTCCCCGCAGGAGCGCGGCCTGGAAGTGCCGGCCGAGCGCCACGGCGCCGCCCAGCCAGCACGCGGCAACGCCCATGCCGCCCCAGGCAAAGCCGGGGCGCTCGAAATACCAGCCGTCACCGCCAAGCTGCACGGCCGGAACCCGGTCAAAGTGGACTGTTCCGCTGGGGATTTCGCGAAGTCCCCGGCTGGTCCATTCCGGCACGTCGCATGTGACACCGGCGGCCCTGAGGTCAACGGCAAAGGCAGCCCGGCCGCCCGTCCCGGTGTGCGCTGTCACGACGGCGTGGTCCACGAACTGCGCCAGCGAGCACCAGGGCTTGGAGCCGCTCAGCTGCACGCCGCCCTGATTCCCGCCGGGTTCAGCGGAACCGGATTCAGCGGAGCCGGGTTCAGCAGAAAGGTCAGCGGCTTCAGCCGTCAGCCTCGTGCCGGGGGCCTCGGCCGCGTAGACGCCCCACGTTCCCGTAAAAGTTTCCGGAGTTCCCGCCTGGGACAGGATGGCACCGGCATCCAAATGCGGCTCCAGAACCCGGGCGGCCGCCACGTCCACCGCCGCGACCGAGGCCAGCAGCTCCCAGAGGCGGGCAGTCCGCCCGTCACCGGGCTTCGGTGCGGAACGGCCGGCCTGCTGGGCGATGGCCAGGAGGGCAGGGATGTCCCCGACAGCCGAAGCAACCCTGTCCAGCAGCGGCTCAATGTTCAAGGCAGGTTCGGTGCCCGGTGCGGCTTCGGCTTCCGGCACAGGTCCGACGCCGGCCTGCCGGGCCGGCGCCTCGCTGAAGCGGACGGGGTGCCACTGGCGGTGCGGACTGTTCATGCAGTATCCGCTGAGTGTCCGGGGCGCAGGGTCATGGCCGTGCTATCCCTTTTCCGGTTCGGTGACCGACGCTGAGGCGGGCATCACTTCCGCGTTCACCATCCAGGCCAGCTGCTCCAGCCGGGTGATGGCCGCGTGCAGGACGTCCGCGCTCGTGGGATCTTCTTCATCCACTTCATCGTGAACATCGCGCATCGTCTTGACCGTCTGTTCCAGCCTCGCGGTGATGAGCTTGACGGTGTCCTTGGTGACGGTCAGGCCGGCCGGATACTGGTCCAGCCGCGTGCCGGACGAGACGGTGGCACTGCGGCCGTCCGGAAGGGCATGGATGGAGCGCATGCGCTCGGCCGTCTGGTCGGCGAGGAGGCGGGCACTGTCCACGATTTCATCCAGCTGCAGATGCAGGTCGCGGAAGTTGGTGCCCACCAGGTTCCAGTGCGCCTGCTTGCCCTGGACGTGCAGCTCGATCAGGTCGGTGAGGACCTTCTGGAGATTGCTGGCCAGAGTCTCGGATGCTTTCATGTCTTCCTCCGCTGCCGTCACCAATGCATGTGCATGCCTGGCTGGCCAGGCAGCCCGCCAGGATGATTCCCAGCATACTTATCTTTTGCGCCGCCTTATGTTTTGGGCCGAGCCCTCTGTGGCGGGGACATGCGCCTCAGCGGCCAGCGGGCCACAGCACCGTTGCCTGCAGCGATTCCAGCGGAACACTCCCGTAGGCCCGTGAATCGATGGATCCGGACCGATTGTCACCCAGGACGAACACGTGCCCGTCAGGCACCGTGACGGGGCCAAAGTAGGTGCCGTCGATGCGGCTGTGGTCAATCCCGGGCTCGGCCTGCGGCACCCCGTCCACCACCAGCACCGAATCCTCGATGGCAACGCTCTGGCCCCCGAAGGCAATGGCGCGCTTCACCGCGGGGTTACCGTCTTCCGGGCTGGTGAACACCACCAGGTCTCCGGCCCTGACCGGCCCCAGTAACGGCCCCGGCTTGAACATCAGCACCACGCTACCCTTGGGCAGAGCCGGCGCCATACTGTCAGAGCTGACCGTCACCGGCTCCACCAGCCACAGCCGGGAGGCGAGAAGACCCACGGCCAGCACCAGCGCCGTCGTGATTGTCTTCCCCCGGAAACCCTGGCGGGCAGAGCCGGCAGGGTTTCCGGGGATGGCATTGCCGTCAGGGGCCGCCCCGGTTCTCGGGCCCGCGCTCGTTTTTGGGTCGGCCCTGTGCGCCGCTAGCCGTCCCATGGGGGCAGTGCCGCCGTCATGAGGTCGTTGGGCCGGCTGACCACGGACATCACCGGACCTCCTTCCGATAGCGATGGTTTAAGAGCGGCTTGGACGGTTCCAGCATGCCGGGGCGGGCTTGTAAAAAGCCGGACCGGGCGGGAAATCGTGGGGGTTATAGGGGGCCACCCCCAATTGGGCCCCCTCAAATCGATGGTCAAATTCACCTTCCCCAGCCAGAGTCCGCATACATCCGGATGGCAGCAGGGGGTACGCCCGCATTTGGGATCCGCACAGCCACTTTTTCCCACCGGTTTTATCCGACCTTTGTCCAAGGTGAAGCATCCACTGTTGACGCAGTTGGGAACGCATCTCCCGACTTGGCCTTGAAGGTACTGGGGGCCATAAATCGAGTGTCCAATGAGGAGTTACCATGTCGCATTCAGCGATGAGGCCCACGATGCCTGACGGAGCCAAGCGCTCCCGGCCAGCGCACCGCAAGCCCACCACCACCGCCGGGCGTATTGCCCCGGCCGTTGCCGGCGCCCTGCTGGCAGCCGCACTGTCACCGCTCGGCGCTGTTCCCGCCAACGCTGAAACCGCCGGGATGGGTCCAGTCGACCCGGCAAACGGGTTCCCTACCTGGTATTCGGACGGCACGGTCAGGCTCCAGCTCTGCTATGAAGCAGGCAAGGGCTGCCTGAGCGAACCGCCCAATCCTGGCCAGGCGGTGTCCTACCCGGACAACTTCCCGGATGAGGCCTTCTGGTTCGCCGCGATGGCAGACGTCGGAACCGGCAGCTACGAGGCAGCCCTGGAAGCCGCCCACGCCAACGAGGCCGTGGTCGACGGGGACCAGATGGGCTTTGCCCGCCTCCGCTTCCGCTTTGACAGCCTGCAGGCGGGCGCCTCATACACCATCACCCACCCGTACGGCGTCCACACCTTCACGGCAGATGCAGAGGGAATCAACGAAACGATCGACGCGGGCGCCTGCGCCCCCACCCCCGACGCTGCCTGCGACTGGGCCGGCGTCGGCGCCGCCTTCCTGGGCGACTTTGGCCGGGGCACCACGGCGTCGTTCCTCCGTCAGGATGGTGCCGCACCGGGCACGATCGGCGACATCAACACTGCACGGACCGTCACCGGCGCGCCTTCGGGCAACAACTTCGTGACGATCACCGGTCCCGACGCCGGCGGACCCGGCGTCGATACTGCCACCACGAACCTCTTCACGGTGCAGGGCCTGATCGCGGAGGGTACCGAGACGGGTCCGTCCACCCCGGACCTGGCTGCCGCCAGCGACAGTGGCCGCTCCAATGCCGACAACGTCACCCGGATCACGACGCCGACCATCACCGGAACCCTTCCGGCCGGTGTCTCCGGCCCGGTTCAGCTCATCGTGAACGGCGGCGCCCCGGTTGCCGCCACGCTGACCGGATCCAGCTACTCGGCAACGCTCGCGGCCCTGCCGCAGGGTACGAACCGGGTTCAGGCCAGGGTCGCGAACCCCGCCTTCGCCGGCGATCCCACCCAGCCGGAGTTCCTGACGTCGGCAACGCTGACCTTCACCGTGGATTCCGTTGCCCCGACAGCTTCGGTGGTAGCCCCATTCCCGTCCTCGCCCAGCCTGGACACCACGCCGTCGCTGAGCTTCACAAGCAACGACGCTAACGCGCGGTTCGAATGCCAGCTGCAGCCGACCAACGTGACGTGGGATCCCACCTGCGCCTCGCCGAAGACGTGGGATCAACAGGCCAGCGGTACGTACAACTTCCTGGTCCGCGCCACGGACGTTGCCGGCAATGTCAGTGCGCTGGCCAGCCGCACGGTGCAGATCGGCACCACTGTCACCGCCCCGTACCGCAAGGTGCAGGACTTCAACAGTGACGGCCGGGCCGATGTCATCTCCCGCGATTCCACGGGAACGCTCTGGCTCTACCGTGGCAACGGAAGCGGCGGCTTCCTTCCCCGGACCAAGATGGGCGCCGGCTGGAACGGGATGACGGCGATCATCAGCGCCGGCGACTTCAACGGCGACCGCAAGGCCGACGTCATCGCCAGGTCCTCCAGCGGCGTGCTGTACCTGTACCGCGGCAATGGAAACGGCGGATTCCTCGGCGGTGCGCCGGTCGGCGCCGGCTGGAACTCCTTCACGGCCATCACCGCTGCCGGAGACGTCAACGGTGACCGCAAGGCGGACCTTGTAGCCCGCGACAGTTCCGGCAGGCTCTTCGCCTACCCAGGCGTCGGCAACGGCGGTTTCGCCGCACGGATCCAGATCGGCACGAGCTGGAACAGCCAGAACACCATCCTGGGCACCGACTTCAACGGTGACGCCAAGCCCGATATCGTCTCCCGTGATGCTGCCGGCAGCCTCTGGCTCTACCGCGGCGACGGTGCGGGCGGGTTCCTCGCCCGGATCCAGATCGGCGCCGGCTGGGGCGGTCTCAACACCCTGACGGCTCCCGGCGACTTCAGCGGCGACGGCAGGGCAGACATCATCGCCCGCGACTCAAGGGGCGGCCTGATCCTCTACCGCGGCAACGGTACGACCGGCATCCTGGGCCAGGCCGTCGTCGGTACCGGCTGGAGCACGATGAGTTCCATCCAGTAGTTCCCGGCTCTTAGAGCAAGCAGCTCCCAGAGCACCCAGCAAGAAAGAGCACCGCCCGCGTACATCCAGTACGGGGGCGGTGCTTCTTTATGCCGGCAGTGGCGCGCTCAGCGCACCACTGCCAGCGCGAAGCCGTCCCAGCCCTTGGAGCCCACGGTCTGGATGACCGTGGCGTCCAGCCGGCTGTCCTCGCCCATCATCTGCAGCGCACCAATGATTCCCGGGGCGTTGACCTCATCCATCGAGGGGTCCAGCGGCACGCCCTCCCACACCACGTTATCCATCACGATGCTGGTGCCGGCCCTCCCCAGCCGCACAGCCCAGTCGAGGTACTGCGGATTATTTTCCTTGTCCGCATCGATGAAGACGAAGTCGAACGGGCCTTGCCCTTCCGCCTCGAGGGCGGCGAGGGTGTCCAGCGCCGCTCCAGTCCGGATCTCCACTTTGTGGCCGATGCCGGCCGCGTCCACGTTGGCCCGGGCCACGTCGGCGTGCTTCTGCAGGTATTCGCAGGTCACCAGCCGCCCGTCGTCGGGCATTCCCTGGGCCATCCAGATGGTGCTGAAGCCGGCCAGGGTGCCGATCTCCAGCACTTTCCGGGCACCGGACGCCGCCACCAGCAGCTTCAGGAGCTTGCCGGCGTTCGGGGTCACTTCGATCGGCGGCATTCCGGCCTCTTCGGCGGACCGGACGGCGCGCTGGACGGCTTGATCGGGGTGGACGACGACGTCGGACAGGTACTTTTCCATGGCCGTCCACTCGGGCCGGGGCTTGTGCTCAAACATGCGCACAGTCTTCCAGCAAGCTCCCTGCCCGGCTAGGCTTCCCTATCAGTTGCCTTCGGCCGCGGTGCCGCCCAGGGCGCCCTCCAGGCGCTCGACCTTCGCGGTGAGCTCGCCGGAATAGCCGGGCCGGATGTCCGCCTTGATCACCAGCGACACCCTGCTGCCGAATTTGCCCACGGCCTCGGTGGCGCGCTTGACGACGTCGAACACCTCATCCCATTCACCCTCGATGGTGGTGAACATGGAGTCGGTCTCATTGGGCAGCCCGGACTCCCGGACAATCCTGACGGCGGCAGCCACGGCGCCGTGCACGGATGCATCCCCGGCACCCGCGGCGGCGTAGGCAGGATCAGCGGGAATTCCGGACGGGGCGACTGAAAATGCAAGCAACATGGGTCCAGTCTGACACGGCGCCGGGTGCCGCCCGGTCTGTGGGCTGTGTCATATTCGGCGCTACCAACCGGTAACGGAGCCAGGCTGACACAGCGTTGCTAACCTTGGTCCATGAACCTCGTAGTAGAGCGCAAGCCACTGCGTGCCGACGCTGCACGCAACGTGGACAAGATCATCAATGCCGCCCGCGAGTGTTTCCGGCAGTACGGCCCGGACGTTCCGCTGCAGACCATTGCCGCAACCGCAGGCGTCGGTCCGGCGACGCTGTTCCGGAATTTCTCTGACAAGGAACAGCTGGTCCTGGCTGCCCTGAACCGCCAGCTCCGGCTCCACGTGGACCCGGTTATCGACGTCGCCCTGGCGGGCACCGATGCGGCCGAAGGCCTGTTCCGGGTCATCGACGCAGTAATGACAGCGGCCAGTGACAACGCCAACCTGCTCGGCGCCGTGGCCGGCAGGCGGGATCTGCTGAGGGGCATCACCGGAAGCCTGATTGAGTCCGTTGGCGTCCTCCTTGACCGCGGCCAGGATCAGGGGACCCTGCGCGTGGACATCTCGCTGACGGACATGGTGCGGCTCCTGGCCATGCTGATCGGAGTGGTGGACACCATGGAGCCCGGCTCCGACGCCTGGCGCCGGCCCGCCGCCCTCGTTGAGGACGCGATCCGCGCCGAACGTCCCACCAGGGCCCTGCCCCCGCAGGTGCCACTCCCTTCGTCACAGTTCGAATAGCTCCAGTTCGAATAGTTGGCTGTGCGGGTCCGGCATATTCCGCACACCGCCCCTGCACAGTAAGCTAGGCACACCGGTGGGTTAGGAAGTCAGCCTCGGACAGTTCCATATACGGAGCACACCATGTCATTTCCTGCATGTGTTCAGCCAGCATGTATCCAGCCCAGACCGGCCGTGGCATCATGAACCGCTCACAGCTCGCGCACTTCATGAAGCATTCAACGGATCCTGAAATCACTCTGGGTGCGGCCTCCACCGATGAGCTTGCCATCATCGTGGACGCGCTCTACCGGAACCTCGATACGCCGACTCCCGTGTTCGGCGCCCAGGACTGGTACGACCTCGCCACCGAAGAGCTCGCACGGCGGTCCGAGCCGGCCTCACCCGACGCCTACGGCGCAGCCTGAGCCACTGCAGCCCGCGTCCTGCAGGGGCACAGCCCGCTAGGGCCGGGTGGACAGCGTGTGCAGGGCCGCGGCCAGGCATTCGCTCATGGCCTGCAGCGCGATCAGCTGCGCTTCGCGCACCTGGGGCTTGGGAGCGTTGATGCAAATGGCCTCATCCGCCGCCTGCGCCAGCGGGTTGGGAGCCGCCCCGGTGACAGCCCAGACGGTGGCTCCGGCGGCACGCGCATTCGCCGTAGCTTCCAGCAGGGCATGCCGGTGACCGCTGGCGGAGACTGCCAGGAGAACGTCGTCGGAACGGATGTGGGCCCGCACCAGGCTGGCGACCTCATCCGCGTGCCCCTGGGCAATTTCGACGGCGCTGACGGGGGCAGCGCCTGGTGACACTCCTGGCCTCAGCGCGATGACGGAAAACGGCTGGCGCTCACTCGCGTGGCGTCCAAGCAGTTCCGCGGTGAATTGCTGCACCTCCGCCGCCGAACCGGCGCTTCCGGCAGTGACCAGGCGGTTTCCGGAAAGCAGCAGCCGGGCCAGTTCCTCGCCCCACTTGGCCAGGCGTGAGGACTCGTTTCTCAGGGACGCCACCGCGGGCCCCACCTGCCGCAGGTGCTCGAGGACGATGTCCACCGGGGCTTTCATTTCGAACGGCGCATCCGTGGCGCGGGTCCGGGACAGTCTGCTGACGGCCTTCATTTTGTACAACACCTCTTATTTAGAGCATACAGCCGCAGTGACCCACGTCACCCCTGGGCATTATTTCCCCGGAGGCACCCGGATACCAGATTTCCCGCTGCTTCAGCTCCAGCCGGCCAGCCGGAGCAAGGCAGCAGCCCCCGCCCCTGCCAGCACGACAACCAGGAAGGGTGCCCGCAGGAGCAGTGCCACAGCGGCCGCCGCCAATGCGCCCAGGCGGGCATCGAGAACCAGAGCCTGCCCGTTGGCCAGGGTGTTGACGATGGTCAGGGACGCCAGCAAACCGATGGTCATGGTCCCGGCGATCCGGGACGTTCTGGGGTTCTGCAGCAGGCTGGCCGGCAGAAGGTAGCCCACCAGCTTCCAGGCGTAGGCGAAAAGGCAGGCGAGCAACAACCACACCCACAGGCTCACTTGGCACCTCCCGGGCTGGTTCCGTTGCCCTTGTGACGCCCGCCTGAATGGTGGCCCGGGGCCGGGTGATGGCCGGCGTGCCGCTCGGTGTACGGGTCGATGTCCGGCTCGAGCCCTTCGTCCTGGCGGCCGTGGCTAAGCCAGCCGATGACGGCAGCCACCACTGCGGCAATCAGGATGGGGACGCCTGCAGGGACGAACGGCACGGCCAGCACGGTTGCCAAGGCACAGACGACGGCGATCGCCACCGGTTCGCGGCCCTTCAGCCGCGGCCAGAGCAGGCCGAGGAAAGCCGCCACGGCTGCACCGTCGAGTCCCCACTGCTTCGGGTCTCCCAGCGCGCCTCCGGCCAGCGCACCCACCGCGGTGAAGACGTTCCAGAGCACAAAGATCCCAATGCCGGCGGCCCAGAAGCCCCTGCGCTGCTCGTCAGGATCCGACTGCCCGGTGCTGGTGGCCGTGGACTCGTCGATGGTCACGTGGGCGGCGGCGTAACGACGCCACCCCTTCGGCCGGAGCAGCACGTTGAGCTGCATGCCATAGATTCCGTTGCGCATTCCCAGCAGGGTGGCCGCCCCCATGGCCGCCAGGCCCGAGCCGCCGCCGGCCACCACTCCAATGAAGGCGAACTGCGAACCGCCGCTGAAAAGCAGCAGGCTCAGGGCCATGGTCTGCCAGAAGTCCAGGCCCGAGGTCACCGAAAGGGCGCCGAAGGACACACCGTAAAGGCCGGTTGCGATGCTGATGGACAGTCCGACGCGGACCGCCGGGGAACGCAGGAGGCCGGGGGGCCAGGTGATGGGCATGCCCCCACTCAATCACAGCGGCGGCCGGGACTGAGTGGGAGTGCCGGCTGCCAGGGCCGGCTGCCGGAGCAGGGCAAGGACCTGGCCCGGCCGGTTGGTGGTGATTTCCTGAATGCCGAGCTCCCGGCACAGGGCCACGTCATTCTCTGCGTCCACCGTCCAGACCCGGAAGCGGCGGCCGGAATTCAGCCACCGGCCCACAGTGCCCGGGTGCCGGCGCACGTAGTCGATGCCGGGTCCGGCGATGGCCACTTCGCCGTCGTTAAGGATCCGCTCCCCCTCCAGCTGCGCGGCCTTCATCACGTTGGCCACCGCACTGCCCGTGAAGGGACCCAGCCCCAGTTCTTCGCGAATTTCGGTGACATTGACGTCGTCCACCAACTGGCAGATGAACTGCGGGGGCACTGCTTTGAGCAGGTGGCGGACCGAGTCCGGGCTGAAGCTCATGAACGTCACCCGGATGTTGCCCAAACGGGACGTGCGGGCGTCCCAGCCTTCCGCCCGAAGCAGCTCCAGCACCCGGTCCTCCAGCTTCAGCTGGTAGGGGCTGGGATGCTTCAACTCGATGGCAAGCCCGACCTCCCGTCCGGCGGCCCGGAGGAGGTCCAACAGGTCCGGCAGGGTGAGGAACTGTTCGGACCTGGGCCCATAGGCCTCGGGGATCCGGACGCCCTTCCAGGAGCAAAAATCCAGCAGCCGCAGCTGGTCGACCGTACGTTCGGCCACCGGACCTGTACCGTCCGAGGTCCGGTCCAAATTCGCATCATGCAGCAGGACAACGTGCTGGTCACGGGTGAGGTGCACATCGCACTCCACACCGTCCGCACCGTCGGCGAGCGCGCGGAGATAAGCGGCGCGGGTATGCTCGGCGAAATCCGCGCTGGCACCCCGGTGGGCGTAGACCAGGGGACGGGCTGGGACTGACTCGTCGGCTGTCATGGTCACACGTTAGCCGACCGCCGCCGCCAAAGCGGGACTAGGCTTGGCACATGCAGGTGAACTCTGAACCAACCACCCAGCTGGCATCTCCCCCCGGTGAGGCAACCGCTGAGCGTCCGGGGCAGGACGGCCCGGCCCGGCCCGCCGTCGGACCCCATCAGCTCACGGCGGGCGACGCCGAAAAGGCGGCCGCCCTCCGCAGGATGAAACTGGTGGCGCTCTGCCTGCTGCTTGCCATGGCCGTGGTGTTCGTCGTGGCCTTCGCGCTGCAGAAGCAGTACCCGTGGCTGCAGTATGTCCGGGCCGCGGCGGAAGGCGGCATGGTGGGTGCCCTGGCCGACTGGTTCGCCGTGACGGCCCTGTTCCGCTACCCCATGGGGCTGAAGATCCCGCACACCGCCATCATTCCGCGCCGCAAGGACCAGATCGGCGCGTCCCTGGGCGAGTTTGTGGAGACGAACTTCCTGTCCGAGCAGGTGGTCCACGACAAGCTGGCCAGCATCAACATCGCCGGCAAGGTGGGCAGCTGGCTGTCGGGGCCGGGCGGCGCCGAGCGCGTGGCCAAGGAAGGGGCGGCCGTCATCCGCGGCACGTTCAAAGTGCTCAACGACGACGACGTGCAGGCCGTCATCGAGGGCATGGTCCGCAAGCACCTCCTGGCTCCCCCGTGGGGACCTCCCGTAGGACGCATGGCCGAGCGGATCTTCGCCGAGGGCCACCACCACAAGCTGGTGGACCTCCTCGTGGACCGGGCAGCGGACTGGGTTGCGGCCAACCACCAGACGGTCAGCCGGCTCGTCACCGAGCGCTCCCCGCAGTGGGTGCCCAGCTTCGTGGACGGCCTGGTGGGCGACAAGGTCTACATCGAGCTGCTGAAATTCACCCGCGCGGTCCAGGACGACCAGCAGCACCAGGTCCGCTTGTCCATCGACAAGTACCTGACTGATCTCGCCCAGGACCTGCAGCACGATCCCGCCATGATCGCCCGTGCGGAGGGCATCAAGGCCCAAGTGCTTGGCGATCCGGAGGTCCGGGAACTGGCTTCCCGCACCTGGGCGACCATCAAGGGCGCACTGCTCAACGCCGTCGACGATCCGGACAGCGAACTGACCGTGAAATTCAAGGCCGCGGTCCGCGATTTCGGCACCCGGCTGGTCACCGACGAGGAACTGGCCGGCAAGGTCAACGCCTGGATCGGCGATGCGGCCGGCTACCTGGTCCGCACGTACCGGTCGGATATCGCCGGGGTGATCACGGATACGGTGGCCCGCTGGGACGCCGAGGAGACCTCGCAGAAAATTGAACTCCAGGTGGGCAAGGACCTGCAGTTCATTCGGATTAACGGCACCGTGGTGGGATCCCTCGCCGGCCTGGCCATCTTCACGGTGGCCCATCTGGCGTTCGGCTGACCGGCTCCTCGGGGACCCGCGCCGGCCGGGAGGCCGGTGCCGATCCCCTAGGAGAACCCGGCCCCTATGCGAACGGGGCCAGCTCCACCCCGGCTCCCTCCAGGCCGGCCCGGACGGCAGCGGCCATGTCGACGGCGCCGGGGGTGTCGCCATGGATGCACAGGGAATCGGGGTCCACCCGGACCACGGTCCCGTCCACCGCCACCACCTCGCCCTTGAGCGCTAGGCGCACTGCCCGCTCAACGATCGGCTCGACGTCGTGCAGCACGGCACCTTCCTGCGAGCGCGGCACCAGGGTGCCGTCCGGCAGGTAGGCGCGGTCCACGAACGCCTCGCGGAAAACAGGGTGCCCGGCGTCCTGGGCCTGTTTGAGCAGTTCGGACCCCGGAAGGCCCAGCACCGGCAGGCCGGGATCGTAGGCCTGGATGGCAGCCACCAGCGCGGAAGCCTGCTCGGCGTCGTGGAACGCCCGGTTGTAGAGGGCACCGTGCGGCTTGACGTAGTCCACCGTGGCGCCCACCGCGTGCGCCACTCCGTCCAGCGCCCCCAACTGGTACAGCACGTCGCCGAACAGCTCATCGAAGGACATGTCCAGGGAACGGCGGCCAAAACCGGCGAGGTCCCGGTAGCCGACGTGGGCGCCGACGGTGACGTCCAGCTCATAGGCGGCGCGGCAGCTGTCCAGCATGGTCACGGGATCGCCGGCGTGGAAACCGCACGCCACATTGGCGCTGGTGATCAGCTCGAACATCGCGGCGTCGTCACCCATGGTCCAGGAGCCGAAGGACTCCCCGAGGTCAGCGTTCAGATCCACCCGTACCGCCTTCCCTTATGCCGGATTCGCGTGTGCCGGCATCCCATGTGCCGGCATCCAGTGGGCGGCCAGCCGACGATCCGGCGTCCGGGCCCTCTGCCCCTGCAGGCTTGAGTTCACCCGGGAGGGTGTCCGGCATCGGACCAAACGCCTCCTTGGCATTGGCGACGACGGTCCGGCCCATCATGAGGTTGCCGGCACCGCCCACCACTGCTCCGACGCCGAACGGCAGCGCACGCCCAAACAGTGCGGTTCCCTGCCGCTTCAGCAGGTTCCGGAGGAAGGCCTTCTGGATCCGTTCACGGATGAAGCCGGCGCCGGACGAGGACATCCTGCCCGCCAGCGCATTGCCCCAGGCCTGGCTTGCGCCCTTGCCCCTGCCCATGGCCTGGCCGCTGAGGGAACCGAGCAGCGCAGTCCCCTCCTCGCCGAGCATCACGGCCATCACCAGGGTGCTGGCCTTGTCCGGGTCCGTCATCCGGATCCCGTGAAGCTCGGCCAGCGAGGTGGCGTAGAGGGCCGTGGCCTCCAGGAACCCCACGGTGGCGGCGGCTGAGAGACCGAGGGACGCCAAGGTGCCCACACCGGGCACGACGGCGGTGGCCCCGACCAGCGCGCCCCCGCCCGTCACTGCCCGGAGATAGTCACGCTCAAGGATGTCCGCGAGCTGGGTGGCGGACGCCCGCGGATTGCGGCGCTGATGCCGGCGGATGTTCGCGACCACCAGCGGGCGCTGGATCTCCACCGCCTTCAGCAGCAGGTTGTGGACGCCGGGTTTGGGATTGCCGTGGGCGTCGAACACGGCGTTGTGGGCTGTTTCGTGCGCGATTCTCATCGCGGGGTTGCGTCGCTTGGCCATCATCACCTCTACGTCGGAACAACCGGCGGCCGGAGACCGCCGTCTAGCCTTAACACTAGGGCACACCCCAACATACCAAGCATGCTGATCACCGGCCGCAGGCAATCCTTCACCAGCAATCCCTCACGGGGTAAGCCCGTCACAGCGCCCAGGACTCGGCCAGCGCCATGTACGCGGAGGATGAGGGACCCCGCGGTCCGGGGTAGACCGTAGGGGCGCCGGGCCATTCGACCCCGAACTCGGAGAGTTTGCCTCCGCTGCACGGATGGTAGACGTTGCTCATCGAGGCACTGGCGGGCCCGAGCGGGAAGTCGGGGGCGGAAAACTGGCGGCGGTCCAGCACCCCCGAGATCTCGATGGCGGCCTGCCGTCCGGTTGCCCGGAAGCCCCGTTCCAGATCCAGTTCGACGTCGAACTCGTCCCCGGTGTGGCTGACCGCACCGAGCGGAAAGCGCGCGGCCTCCGGAAGGAAGCGCGTCAGTTCGGTGGCAAGGGATGAGGCAAGGAGTTCGTTGGAGCCGTAGCTGCGCCAGCCCTGGAGCGTGGCCACCATGAGGACCGTCCCGCTTCCCCACCGGGACCAGTCGGCCAGCCAGAACGAAGCAAAGCAGCTGGCAGGCTCGCCGGCAATATGAACGCCGTTCCGGTCCACCGGGTGCAAGGCAAGGCCGAAGTTAGCGCCGATCAGCGCCACATTGCGCCGCCCCGGCCGTACCGGTGTGTTCCCCATGGCTAGAGCCTATCCCTCCCGGAGACGTTCCATGCCGCAGCGGCTGGCCTAAGATTGCCCTGTGCCACTCCCCCGCGCCCTTCGGCCCTTTTCCCACCGCGAGTACCGTGTCCTGATCGGTGCCCTGGCCATCTCCATCTTCGGCTCGGGCATGTGGGCCGTGGCCATGGTCTACCAGGTCATCCACATCGGCGGCGGCCCGCTCGAACTGTCCCTGGTGGCCGCTGCAGGCAGCGTGGGGCTCGTGGCGTTCGTCCTTGCCGGCGGCATCGCGGCAGACCGCTTTCCGCAGCGGCTGCTGATCATCGCCGTCGAAGGGATCAACCTCGCCGTCATCGCGGCGGTCAGTGGACTGGCGATGGCAGGCTGGCTGCAGCTCTGGCACCTGGTGGCCGGCGCCTTCGTCCTTGGCGTCGGGGCGGCCTTCTTCTTCCCGGCGTACTCCGCGATTTTGCCGCGGATCCTCCCGTCGGAGGACCTGCTCGCGGCCAACGGCATGGAAGGGACCCTGCGGCCCACGCTTCAGCAGGCGGCGGGCCCCGCAGTGGCCGGCGTCCTGGTGGCCGCACTGTCGCCGTCGCACGCCGTGACCGGCGTTGCCGTGTGCCACCTGCTGGCCTTCATCGTCCTGAACTTCCTCGGCCAGCATGCCCTCGAGGCCCCCGGCAGGGGGGATGGCGCCACGGGCGACGGGGCCAGCGGGGACGGCACAGCCAAGGCACCCGCAAAGAGCTCCTTCTTCGCCGACCTCCGCGAGGGCGTCAGCTATACAGTCCGGACACCGTGGCTGCTCTGGACACTGCTCTGGGCCTGCATCTCGGTGCTGTTCCTGATCGGCCCCATCGAAGTGCTCCTGCCCTTCCTGATCCGCGACCAGCTGGGCGGGGACAGCCGCATGTTCGGGTTCCTGCTGGCCATCATGGGCGTGGGCAGCGCCGTGGCCTCGCTGGTGACGGCATCGGTCCGGCTGCCGCGCCGCTACCTGACCCTCATGATGGTGTGCTGGGGAGCGGGCACGCTGCCGCTGGCAGCGGTGGGGCTCATGGACAGTTTCTGGCTGCTTGCCCTGGCGCTTTTCATCTTTGGCGCCACCGGCAGCGTGGGCATGGTCATCTGGGGAACGCTGCTGCAGCGGCGCGTACCGCCGCACCTGCTGGGGCGCGTGTCCAGCCTGGACTTCTTTGTGTCCCTGGCGCTGATGCCGGTGTCCATGGCGCTGGCCGGCCCCGCTGCCTCCGTCCTGCCGATCTGGCTCATCTTCCTGGTGGCGGGCGGCGTTTGCCCGGTCATGGCGGTGGTGGCACTGCTGGTGGCCCGGATGTCGTCGGACGAAATCGCCCATCCGCTCGAACGCCGGGACCCGCTCCCTGTCGAGGCCGAGACAGCCACCTGAGAGCGGATGGCGGGCCCCGGCGCCACCAGCAGGGGCGCCGGGCCGCGGGTGCCGCCCGGCGCCGCTTAGCCGGCGCGCACCACCGGGATGCTCGCCGTCGGCGGCCCGCTGGGGAACACCGACGGTTCGGGGACGTGCACCGGCTCCAGCGGAACGCGGACCGGCTGGGAACCCACAGTGAACCGGGCCCCGCGCACGTCGATGTCCAGCTCTCCGCCGTCGAGGACGGTCAGCGTAAGGGCGCCCTGGTCGAGTTCCACCAGGAGCAGCCGCCCCTGCAACCTGAGGTGGAAGCGCAGGCTGTCCCATTCCTCGGGCAGCCGCGGATCGAAGAACGGCACGGGGCCCTGGTCGCGGAGCCCGGCGAAGCCACACACGAGCGAGCTCCAGACCCCGCCGGTGGAGGCGATATGGACGCCGTCGATCGTGTTGCCGTGGGTGTTGTCCAGGTCGATGAAAGCGGCGTTCGTGAAGTGGTCCAGGGCAGCCTTGCGGTAACCCACCTCGGCGGCCATGATCCCCTGGACACAGGCGGAGAGGGTGGAGTCGCCTGTGGTGATGGGATCGTAGAAATCGAAGGCCCGGCGCTTTTCCTCGGCCGTGAACTCCTGCCACTGCAGGAACATGGCCAGCACGGTGTCCGCCTGCTTCAGCACCTGGTGGCGGTAAATCACCAGGGGGTGGAAGTTCAGGAGCAGCGGGTACTTCGAGCGCGGCGTCGTCCAGTCCCACGGCTCAAGGGTCATGAAGTCGTTGTCCTGCGAGTACACCTGGAAGTGCTCGTCGAAGGGCAGCTGGATCCGCTCCGCGGCGGCCTCCCACAGTTCCCGTTCGGCGTCGTCCACGGCCGGGTGGTTCAGCGCCGCAGCGGCCCGCAGGTTGAACCGGGCCATGACGTTCGTGTACAGGTTGTCGTTCACCACCGCCGTGTACTCGTCGGGCCCCGTCACGCCGTGGACATGGAACAGCCCGTCTTTGCCGAAGAAGCCCAGGGACGCCCACATGCGGGCGGTTTCAATCAGCAGGTCGGCCCCCATCCCCGCGCGGAACTCGGAATCCCCGCTGGCCCAGACGTACCGGTTGGCGGCAAAAGCAACGGCAGCGGCAATGTGGAACTGCGCCGTGCCGGCAGCGTAATAGGCGCTCGCCTCCAGCCCGTTGATGGTCCGCCAGGGGAACAGCGCCCCGTCAACGCTCAGCTCCTTGGCCCTGATCTTGGCGTCCGGGAGCATCTCGTGCCGGAACTCCAGAACCTGGCGCGCGCCGTCGGGGTTTGAATACGTAAGGTACGGCAGGAGGTAGATCTCCTGGTCCCAGAAATAGTGCCCGTCGTAGCCCGAACCGGTCACACCCTTGGCCGGGATGCCGGCAACGCCCGCCTTGGCGGTGGCCTGCGCGAGCTGGAAGAGGTTCCACCGGATGGCCTGCTGCAGTTCAGGCTGCGCGCCCACCTGGATGTCGGCGTTGGCCCAGTAACTGCGGTAGTGCGCTTCGCTTTCGGCAAAGACATCGCCGACCGGCTTCAGCCCGGCCTCCGCTGCAACCGCCGGGTCCTCCCCGGCTTCCGCGTCCGCAACGCCGGGCCGGCCCGTCAGGGCTCCCCTGGCCACGGCGTAGCTGACGCTTTTTTCCAGCCGGAACGGCTCATCGGCGGAGACCGCCAGCACGTAGCGGACGCTGCTGTCGTCCTGGTCCACGAGCGTATCGAACGGCTGGTGGCCCGCCGATGTCCAGTGTTCGACGGCGATCCCCACCCGCTGCTTCGACTCCGCGGCCTCCCAGGAGAGGCGCAGCGAACCGTCGCCGCCCTCCATCCGGACAGGCAGCAAAACGCGGCCCGCGTGCCGTCCGGCCCGGCGCGGGTCGTGCGCGGAATGGTCCTCCACGGGCTGGTCCTGCCGGTTGATGATGGACGACGTGACGTCCACGGAGACTGCCTGGTCGGCGGAAACCTCCAGCGAGATGCCCAGGCTGCCGCGCGCTTCGAAGCCCACGGCCCGGCGCTCCACAGTGGTCACCGTGGCACCGGAACGGCACTGCCAGACGATGCTGCACTCGTAGATGCCGGTGGCAAAGTCCACGGACCGCCGGTAATCGAGCACTGCCGATTCAGCAAGGCTGAGCAATTCGCCGTCGATGATGACCGTGAAATTGTTGGCATCCGGTATGTAGAGGATGCGCTGGCCGGTGCGGGCGAAGCCGTAGGCGTTCTCCGCGTGCTTGATGTCCCAGATCTCGTGGAAGCCGTTGATGAAGCTGCCGGGCAGCTCGGCATCGGATGCGGCCCAGTGGGCACCCCGGACGCCGAGGTGGCCGTTGCCGAGGGCAAAGAGCGTCTCGAGCGTCCCGGCGTCGCCGGGTGCGTGGCTCGTCTCCACGAGCTTCCAGGGATCATTGGGGAAGCGGACGCGGTCGGCGTTGATGAGTGCCATGATGGCGTTCCTTAGACGGTCGAAATGGTGCTGGACGTTCTGCCGGGCTGGGGGGCCCGGCACGGGAACTTCGGGGCTAGAGAAGTTCTTCGAGGTCGTTGACCACCAGGGTGGCGCCGGCGTCGAGCAGCGTCTGCCGCCCCGCCCCGCGGTCCACGCCGATGACGGAGTGGAAACTGCCGGCCCTGCCCGCCTGCACGCCGGAGACAGCGTCCTCGACGACGACGCACTGCTCGCTGGGCAGGTCAAGGAGCCGGGCAGCGTACTCGTAGGTGGCGGGGTCCGGCTTCCCGGGCAGCCCTGCCTCAGCCGCCGCGACGCCGTCGACAACCACCGGGAAAAGGTCCGCCAGGCCGGCCGCCCGCAGTACCGAAGGGGCGTTCCGGGAGGAGGAGACGACGGCGACCTTCAGTCCACGCTCCAGCGCGGCTTCCAGGAAACGCACCGATCCCTCATATGGCTCAACCCCGGCGCTGACAATGTCGTTAAAGATCCTGTTCTTCCGGTTGCCCAGGCCCTGGACTGTGACGTTGTCCGGGTGGTCATCGGCCGGGCCCTCCGGAAGGGTGATGCCGCGGGACGTCAGGAAGTCCCGGACGCCGTCGAACCTGGGCTTGCCGTCGATGTGGTCAAAGTAGTCGCTCTCCCGGTACCCGTCCTTGTCGGGAACGGTTTCGAGGTAGCCGTCGAACAGTTCCTGCCAGGCGCGCTCGTGGACGATGGCGGTGGGGGTGAGCACACCATCCAGGTCAAAGAGGATGGCCGCGGCGCCGGTCCAATTGTTCGGCCGGCTGCCAGCGTTGGTATTCAGGGTTTCGGTCATGCTTTTTCTCCGTGTCCTTTCGGGGGTTGGACAGCAATGTGTTGGGGAAACTACCACGAACGTGGTCGACGGTGACCAGGGGAGATGCGGCGTGCCTGCAGAACCTGCCGCCCGGAATCTTGCATTCAGCGCGACATTGCTCTCAGCGCGACCTTCCCGTTCAGCCCGGCCTTCCGCCAGGCGCGCCGCGTGCCCGAGCGGTTCTGTTGGCTTGTTCTGCAGCCTGCAAAAGCCGGGGCTTCCTGCGGACCGGGCTGCGCTGCCCTGCCGGAAACGGCGGCGTTCCACTGCCCGCAGCGGAACGGCTGAAAGAAAAACGGGCTATGTCCGGCGCGTGAATTCGCGCGGTTCCGCCAGTTGCACCGCTGCATTGCGGGCCAGGCAGAAGGCGCCCATGTGCGGGCGCAGGGTTTTTGGCCTATGTCCATGATGAAGGTGCAGGCGGTTGAGGGCAAGCCAGCGGAACGTCCGCGCAGGATGGGTGGCGCGAGGAGGCATGGCGCGGTCCTGCCCTTTCGAAACTCTTGAGTCGTTCTCTTCCAGCCCCCAACATCGGTGGACGGCTATGGCCGGCACCGGTCGAGGATGAGTGTAAACGCTTGCAGCTTTGCCCCGCAACTGTTTTTAAGTCAGCTCAGGACGTAGTGCCGCAGGAACGCGCTGACGTCCACCATCTCGGCCTTGGACATGGCGTGACCCATGCCGGGATACGTTCGCGCGGTGAGCCGGGTGTGCGTGTTGAGCCACTCCTCGGTATAGGCGATTGCGTCCCCGTTGATGATCAGGTCAGCCTTGTCCCTTCCCCAGAAGAACGGGGGCCGCTCGTCAAGGGATTCACTGAGTGCCAGCAGGTCATTGTTGAGGACGAATCCGGAAAGCCCCACCACGGCAGGGAAGTCCCGCGGCCGCAGGCGCAGGAGTGTGGTCGCCATGGCCATTCCCTGCGAATACCCGAGCAGGCTCACACTGGTGTGGTTTGACCGGGCCGAGTCGATCCAGGAAAACACGGAGTTGGCCGCCGAGATGACGTCGGCAAAATCGTTGGTCAGGAAGTAGTCCAGCAGGAACCACCCGTAGCCGTTGGCGATGGGCATGGGCGCGCGGAGCGCCGCGCAGGTGAACTCCTTTGGGAGATAGTCGAAGAGGTTGACCATCCTGGATTCGTCAGTGCCGTAGCCGTGCATCATTACCAGCAGCGGGGTGCCTGCACGCTCTTCCTCCGGCTTGGACCATACAACCGTCTCCATCCGATCAGCCTAGCGAGTCATCCAAAAACTCCGCGCGCCGCTGACCTGCACTTTTGATTGAAAGTCGGGGTACCCGGATGTAGCCTGACGCTTGACAGCATGCTTAGCAATCGGCGCACGACAAACCGCACGGACTCGGATGCGAGAAGTCCGCGAACGCAAGGAGCACCTCATGAGAATCGGTTCTTCCATCTTCCTTATCGCCCTGGGCGCCATTCTCGCCTGGGCTGTCACGCCAGGCCTTATCCCCAACGTCGACATGACGCTGATCGGCTACATCCTGATGGCCGTCGGTGTCATCGGGCTCATCGCGTCCCTGGTCATTGCCTCCCCCGGCAGGAGGGGCCGGGTCAGTGAGACGCGCTCTGTCGTGGACCCGAACACAGGAGAGCGAATCACCCGGAATGAAAGCCGCGACAACGGACTGTAGAGCCGCTCGGCAAGGACGGGCAGCAGCGGACTCGCCAAGCATGGCCGGGCCGGACCTTCGGGTCTGGCCCGGCTTTTGGTTTTCTGTGGTTTTTTCGTTGACAAACCAACATGAACGAAGATAAAGTCAAGTACTTGCAGATTTGTGACAGCCATCACTGAAGCACTGAAGAGCCGTGATCCACCACTACGCAACGGAGGGTATGTGTTTGCCGAGGAGCGCCAGCAGCAGATCGCCGGGCTTGTTGCAGCCAGCGGCCGCGCCAGCGTGACCGACCTCGCCGAGCGGTTCCGCATCACCACCGAAACCGTGCGCCGCGACCTGGCCGCTCTGGAATCGGCGGGCACGGTGCGCCGCGTACACGGCGGGGCCGTATCCGCCGACCGCTTCAGCACTACGGAAGAAAGCATCCTCGAGCGGACCATCCAGCGGCAGGCGCAAAAGCTGCGCATCGCCGAGGCCGCCCTCGACTTCCTCCCGAAGGGCCCCTCCAGCAGCATTCTCCTCGACGCCGGCTCCACCACCGAAGTCCTGGCCGACCTCCTCGCCCGCCGCGGTGCCGCAGCCCCGGCCAAGCCGGCCGATCCCGCCCAGGAGCTCCTGGTCATCACCCACGCCATTCCCATTGCCGCCAAGCTGGCCAGCACCCCCGGCATCGCCCTGCAGATTCTGGGCGGCCGGGTCCGCGGACTCACGCAGGCCGCTGTGGGCCAGGGCACGGTGGAAGCAGCCGGCAAGCTGCGCCCGGACATTGCCTTCGTGGGGACCAACGGCATCCACGCAAGCTTCGGCCTCAGCACACCAGACTCCGAAGAGGCCGCAGTCAAGGCCGCCTTCGTCCATTCGGCGCGCCGCATTGTGGTCCTGGCCGATTCGTCCAAGCTGGAAGCGGAAACGCTCGTCCAGTTCGCCTCGTTGAAAGATCTGGATACCGTGATCACTGACCGCAAACCCGGCTCTGAACTAGCAGCGGCCCTCGCCGAGGCAGGCGTGGAGGTGGTGGTCGCATGATTGTGACCCTCACTGCCAACCCCAGCCTGGACCGGACGGTGGCCCTGCCCGGCCCGCTTGAGCGCGGCGAAGTCCAGCGCGCAGTCTCCGTCACGCAGGAATCCGGCGGCAAGGGAGTCAACGTTTCCCGTGCCCTCGTGACGTCCGGCCTCGAGACCCTTGCGGTGCTGCCCGGCGCGGAGTCCGATCCCGTGCTGGCCGGCCTGCGTGAAGAGGGCGTACCGTTCGCGTCGCTGGCCATCCACGAACCGCTGCGGACCAATGTGGCCCTGACCGAGCCCGGCGGGGTCACCACCAAGATCAACGAGCCCGGTCCGGTCCTCGCCGAGGACACCCAGGAAGCGCTGATCAACCTGCTCCTGGAACGTTCACGGGGAGCCAGCTGGGTGGTCCTGGCGGGATCGCTCCCGCCGGGCGTGCCGGCTGATTTCTATGCCACCGTCACCCGTCGGCTGCGCAATGCCGACGCCGGTGCGGGCGTTCCGATGATCGCCGTCGACTCCTCCGGTGCTCCCCTGGCAGCGGCCGTCGCCGACGAGGCACCGGCAACATCAACAGGAACAGCTTCCGGGAAACCGGACCTGCTCAAACCCAATGCCGAGGAGCTGGCGGAACTGGCCGCAGCAGCAGGGTCTTCCTCGGCAAGCACGGCTGAGGAACTCGAAGCGGATCCGTACGCTGCCGCGGCGGCAGCTGCCGCCGTCGTGCGTTCCGGTGTGGGGGCCGTGTTGGCAACGCTCGGTTCAAAGGGCGCTGTCCTCGTGACGGCCGACGGCGCGTGGCTGGCCACGCACCCGCCGGTCACCGCAGTCAGTACGGTCGGCGCGGGAGACTCGTCGCTGGCCGGCTACCTGCTGGCCGCCAGCCAGGGCGCTGCCCCGGCCGACTGCCTCCGCCAGGCTGTGGCACATGGCGCCGCCGCCGCTTCCCTGCCGGGTTCCACCGTTCCGGCAGTCCACCAAACAACCCCCGACGCCGTAACCATCACGGCCCTCCGGAAGGATTGACAGTGACTCAGCTCATCACCGCGGACCTGGTCGAGCTTGACCAGAACCTGGGCAATTCGCCCGAGGACGTGATCCGCCACCTGGCCGGCCGTGTTGCCGCCAACGGTCGCGCGAGCGAAGTTGAAGGCCTCTTCACGGATGCCTTCGCCCGCGAACAGAAGACCGCCACCGGCGTTCCCGGCGGCATCGCCATCCCGCACTGCCGCTCGGCCGCCGTGACCGAACCCACCCTCGCCATGGCCCGCCTGTCCCAGCCCGTCGATTTCGGCGCCAAGGACGGCCCCGCCGACCTCATCTTCTTCATCGCCGCACCGGCCGGCGCCGACCAGGAGCACCTGAAGCTGCTGTCCAAGCTGGCCCGCTCGCTGATCAAGAAGGACTTCACGGGGGCGCTCCGCGCGGCCACCACCCGGGAAGAAATCGTGGAGCTCGTGGACAACGCCTTGTCGGACAAGCCGGCTGCTGCCGCCACACCCGAAACGGCTGGGGCCACGGCCGCCCCGGCAGCCACTGGCGCTGCTGCCGGAACTGCCGCCGGCGGGCCCAAGCGCCTCGTCGCCGTCACAGCCTGCCCCACCGGCATCGCGCACACCTACATGGCAGCGGACTCCCTCGTGGCCGCAGCCAAGGAAGTGGGCGTGGACCTGCAGGTGGAAACCCAGGGCTCCTCCGGCGCCAAGCCGCTGGACCCGGCCGTCATCGCCGCTGCAGACGCCGTGATCTTCGCCGTCGATGTGGACGTGCGCGGCAAGGAGCGATTCGCCGGTAAGCCGGTCATCAACGCGCCGGTCAAGCGCGGCATCGACGAGCCCGGCAAAATGGTCCAGGAAGCCCTTGACGCGGCGGACAACCCGCACGCGCACCGTGTTCCGCACTTCGGGGCCGAGGAGCAGGCCGAGCGGGAAGCCGCCGAAAAGGGCGAGCACATCGGCCAGAAGCTGAAGCGGGCACTGCTCACCGGCGTGAGCTACATGATCCCGTTCGTAGCCGGTGGCGGCCTGCTGATTGCGCTCGGCTTCCTGCTTGGCGGGTATGACATCACTGAAGTGGCCGACACCGTCGTCCTGGAGAACAACTTCGGTAACCTGCCCGAAGGTGGCCTCGCCATCTATCTGGGTGCCGTGATGTTCAAAATCGGCGCCCTGTCCATGGGCTTCCTGGTGCCGGCCCTGGCGGGATACATCGCCTACGCCATTGCGGACAGGCCGGGCATCGCCCCGGGCTTCGTCTCTGGTGCTGTGGCTGGCTTCATGGGCGCCGGCTTCCTCGGCGGCATCGTCGGCGGCCTGCTCGCAGGCTACATCGCACACGTCATCGGCAGCTGGGCCGTCCCGCGTTGGCTGCGCGGCCTGATGCCCGTCGTCATCATCCCCCTGCTGGCCTCCATCGTCGCCTCCGGCCTCATGTTCATGGTGCTGGGCGGCCCCATCGCCGGCCTCACCGCTGGCCTGAACGGCTGGCTCTCCGGCATGACCGGCGCATCCGCCGTCGTTCTCGGTGTCATCCTCGGCCTCATGATGTGCTTCGACCTCGGCGGCCCCGTCAACAAAGTGGCCTACGCCTTCGCCGTCGCCGGCCTGAGCGCCGGCAGCGCCACCAACCAGGCTCCGTGGCAAATCATGGCCACTGTGATGGCCGCCGGCATGGTGCCGCCGCTTGCCATGGCGCTGGCAACCGTCCTGGACAAGAAGGTCTTCAGCCTGGCCGAGCGCGAAAACGGCAAGGCGGCGTGGCTGCTGGGAGCCTCCTTCATCTCCGAAGGTGCCATTCCGTTCGCAGCGGCAGATCCGCTGCGCGTCATCCCGGCCAGCATGGCCGGTGGAGCCGTCACCGGAGCGCTCAGCATGGCCTTCGGTGTGACGTCACAGGCACCCCATGGCGGCTTCTTCGTGTTCTTTGCCATCGGCAACCTCCTGATGTTCGCCGTTTCCATCCTGGCCGGAATGGTGATCACAGCCGTCATCGTGGTGGCCCTCAAACGTTGGGCTGCCCGCAAGGCCGTTGATACGGTGGAGTCCGTCCCGGTAACTGTCTGATCCCGCTGTCCTTCAGCACTCAACCAACAATGCAATTGCAAGGAGCAGAAATGTCCGAACGTACCGCAACCGTCGCCAGCCGTGTAGGCCTGCACGCCCGCCCCGCCGCCATCTTCGCCGAGGCTGCTGGCGAGTTCGACCTCGACATCACCATCGCCCGCGAAGGGGAGCCTGCCGACGAGGCCATGGACGCAGCCAGCATCCTTTCCCTCATGAGCCTTGGCGCATCGCACGGCGACGTTGTGGTGCTGCGGGCCGAGGGTGACGGCGCCGACGCCGCGCTTGACCGCCTGGTCCAGATCCTGGAAACGGATCACGACGCCGAGTAGGCACCCCACGCTTTACGGCCGGTTTCCGCAACAGCCCCTTATGGCGCTGTGCGGAGGCCGGCCGTTGCCGTTCCCGGGATGGATTGCCGCTGGGCGTGACCGAGGCGCGCATCGCCCCTGATCAGCGGCAGTTTCGATGTGAAGTAAGCAACCTTAGTAGTTTCTTGTTTTTGATTCTGCGTCCCACTAGCTTGGAACTGTGGCCAGCCGTTCGAATGACCGGCGGAACTGCCGGGCTGAAGGAGGATGACAGAGTGGAAACCTTGCAGGAAAGCGTTGAGGTCGAGGTACCAGTCAGCACCGCCTACAACCAGTGGACACAGTTCGAATCCTTCCCGAGTTTCATGAGGGGCGTCGAATCCGTCGAACAGATCGACGAGACCTCGGTCCACTTCCGCACCAGTGTGGCCGGGGTCAAACGCGAGTACGACGCGCAGATCCTGGAACAGACGCCGGACCGGTGCATTGCCTGGGTCAGCAAGGACAAGCCCCGCAACGCTGGGCGGGTGACCTTCGAGGAACTTGGCGAGGACCTCTGCCGCGTGAACGTGGAACTCGAATGGGAGCCGGAAACCCTGCTGGAGCGGGCCGGCGCCGCAGCCCACGTGGATGAGCAGCAGGTGTCCGCCGACCTTGCCCGGTTCAAGGAGTTCATCGAGGCCCGGGGCATCGAGACAGGCGCCTGGCGCGCCTGGGTGGACCGGGGCGAAGTGGACAGCCCGGGAGCCCGCTGACCCACTACACCGGCCGTTTCGCTGCGGCCGCGCATTCCATCACGGAGGACGCCATGCCAGAAAAGAAGAACCCCAGCCTGAAGGACCCCAAACTCTACGAAGAGCTCCGCGACGAAGGGGCCTCAAAACAGAAGGCGGCCCGTGTCTCCAACGCGGCAGCCAAGAAGGGACGCTCCGAGGTGGGCCGCAAGGGCGGCAAGGCCGGCGACTACGAGGACTGGACCGTGGACCAGCTCAAGGCAAAAGCCAAGGACATCGGCCTCAAGGGATACTCAGGTAAGAAAAAGAGCGAACTCATCTCAGCGCTCAGGAACTCCTGAGCGCATGCAGGTGCAGCCGCGCGGCGGAGCGCCCGCCTTGTCAGGCGCCCTTCCGCGCGGTCTTCGCCGTGGACTTGGTGGCGGTGCCGGTCTTCGCCGCCGCCCCGGACTTGGCAGCGGTACTGGTCTTGGAGGCGGTGCCGGTCTTGGAGGCAGTGCCGGACTTAGAGGCGGTGCCAGTCTTGGAGGCAGTGCCGGCCTTCGAGGCAGTACTTGTCTTCGACGGGCCGGCAGCCTTGCTGCGGGCGCCCGCGGTAGCTCTCTTGGTTGTGCCGCTCTTGGCAGTTTCAGCCTCCGAATCCCCGGCGTCCTTTTTGGCGGCGCTGCTCCGGCTGCCGCTGCTCCTGCCTCCGCCGGTGCTGCGCCCGCTGCGCTTGGCGGGTTCGGGCGCCTCTTCTTCAGCCGGTTCCTCCTCATCCGGTTCGCGGGCTGCCGCCCCTCCCCCGCGCTTCTTGTCGAGGCTGCGTTTGAGCGCTTCCATCAGGTCGATGACTTCACCCTTGCCGCCCTCCGCTTCGGCACCGAACGTCTCTTCCGTATCCAGCGCGTCGCCCTTTTCCAGCTTGGCCTCGATGAGCTGCCGAAGCTGCGCCTGGTAGTCGTCGGTGAACTGCTCGGGCTCGAAGTCGGACGCCATGGACTCCACCAGCGCTGCGGACATCTCCCGTTCCTGCGCGGAAATGCGGATGGAGGTGTCCAAGGCAGGAAACGCGGCCTCCCGGACTTCGTCCGCCCACAGGAGAGCCTGCAGCATCAGGACGTCATCGCGGATCCGCAAGGCACCCAGCCGCGTCTTGTCCCGCAGGGCGAACTGCACCACGGCCACACGCTCGGTGTCCTCCAGGGCCCTGCGCAGAAGCATGTAGGCCTTGGGCGACTTCGAGTCAGGCTCCAGGTAATAGCTCTTCTCGAACATGATGGGGTCGAGCTGTTCGGAGGGGACGAACTGCACCACTTCGATTTCGTGGCTGTTCTCCGCGGGGATGGCCTTGAGCTCGTCCTTGGTGAGGATCACTGTCCGGCCGTCGTCCTCGTAGGCCTTCTCGATGTCGGAGTAGTCAACTACCTCGCCGCACACCTCGCAGCGGCGCTGGTAGCGGATCCGGCCGCCGTCGGCGTTGTGCACCTGATGGAGGCTGATGTCGTGGTCCTCGGTGGCGCTGTAGACCTTCACCGGGACGTTGACCAGCCCGAACGCGATGGCGCCTTTCCAGATCGCTCTCATGAGAACAGTCAACAGCACACAGCGCCGGAGGTGAAGCCCCATGGCCGGCGGTAAGGAACGCGTAAGGGTCGGTGGCCGCGAACTGACCCTGACCAACCTCGACAAGATAATGTATCCCGCCACCGGCACCACCAAGGCGGACGTCATCGCCTACTACGCTGCGGTGGCCCCGGTTCTCATTCCCGCTGCCAGAAACCGCCCGGTGACCCGCAAGCGATGGGTGCACGGAGTAGGAACTGAGGACAACCCGGGCGAGGTGTTCTTCCAGAAGAACCTGGACGAATCGGCGCCCGGCTGGGTGCCCCGTGCCGCCATCACGCACAAGACCAACACCAACTACTATCCGCTGCTTAATGATCCGGCCACCCTCACCTGGCTGGCGCAGATCGCCTCGCTGGAGATCCACGTGCCGCAGTGGACGGTGGACTCCCACGGACGTTCTTTGCCGCCCGACCGGCTGGTCCTGGACCTCGATCCCGGGGAAGGCGCGGGCCTGCCCGAATGCGTGGAGGTGGCCAAACTGGCGCGGACCATCCTGCAGGACGTGGGGCTTGACCCCGTTCCGGTCACCAGCGGCAGCAAGGGCATCCACCTGTATGCAGTCCTCAAGGGGACGCAGAGCTCGGATGAGGTTTCCGCCTTCGCGCGGGAACTGGCCCGCGCACTGGAGGCCGACCATCCCGACATTGCCGTCAGCGACATGAAGAAGGCCCTTCGGACGGGGAAGGTCCTGGTCGACTGGAGCCAGAACAACGCAGCGAAGACCACGATCGTTCCGTACTCGCTCCGCGGGCGGCTGCACCCCACGGTGGCGGCGCCGCGGACCTGGCGGGAGCTGGGTTCGCCGTCGCTGAAGCACCTGGACTACGAGGAGGTCATGCGCCGGGTGGCGGCCGGCAAGGACCCCTTCGCGCCGATCAGTGCGGTCACCGGCCATCCCAGCCCAGCCCACCCCAGCCTCGTCCACACCGGGCCCGCCCACACTGCTGCCGACGGTCCGCGCGGCGGAGGCCATGCCGATCCCCGGCTGAACAAGTACCGGTCCCTGCGCGACCAAGGAAAAACGCCCGAGCCGTTCACCGCCGAAGAACACCACGCGGCGAAAGCCAACGGCGCCTCCGCGCAGGCGGGCAAGGAGATCTTCGTAATCCAGGAGCATCACGCCAGCCGGCTGCATTACGACTTCCGGCTGGAGCACGAGGGGGTTCTGGTCTCCTGGGCCCTGCCCAAGGGGGTGCCCGAGTCAGCGGACAAGAACCACTTGGCCGTACAGACCGAAGACCACCCCATGGACTACGCCGATTTTGAGGGTGACATCCCCAAGGGCGAATACGGGGCGGGCAGCGTGAGCATCTGGGACAAGGGCGTCTACGAGCTCGAAAAGTGGGTGAACGGAAAGGAAGTCATAGCCACACTGACCGGCCAGGAGGGCGGCGGGCTGGGCGGCACCAGGAAGTTCGCCCTGATCCATACGGGGAAGGGGCAGGGCGAGGAATCCCAGTGGCTCATCCATCTGATGGACAGGGTCACCGGCGCACGGAAAAAGCAGGTCGGCACCAAGGGACCGGCGGGCCCGGCCCGCGCTGCCGCGCACACCCGCTCCGCGCCCGCTCAGGCGGCTCCGGCCGCGGCCCCAAGAGGTGTCAGCGCCCTTCAGGAGGACCCGGCCCCCATGCTCGCCTCGGCAGGCACCCTGGCGGATCTGCACGGCAGCGAGTGGCTCTTCGAACTCAAGTGGGACGGGATCCGCGCGCTCGTGGTGGCGGACGGCGACCGGATCAGGCTCCTGAGCCGCAATGGCAACGACATGTCGGCCAGCTATCCGGAATTCACGGACCGGAGCTGCTGGCCGCCGCAGGACTTCATCGCTGACGGTGAGATCATCGCCGTCGGGCCGTCCGGCCGGCCGGACTTCGGGCTCCTGCAGGGAAGAATGAAGCTGACCAGGCCGGGCGACGTGAAGCGGGCGCGTGCCACCATCCCGGTGCGGATGATGCTCTTCGACCTCCTGGCCGACGGCGGCGATGACCTTCGCAAGCTGCCCCTGAGGAAGCGGCGGGAGCGGCTGGCTGACTTCTTCGAACCCGGCGAGTGCCCGGTGGAACTGTCGGAGACCCTGGACGACCGGGTGGAACACATCCTGGAAAGCGCCCGGGAACTGGGCTTGGAAGGCGTGATGGCCAAGCGGGCGGACAGCCGCTATGTGAGCGGGCAGCGGACCCACACATGGATCAAGCTCAAGATCGAACAGACACAGGAAGTGGTGGTGGGCGGCTGGCGGCCCGGCAAGGGCGACCGGTCCAACACCGTGGGATCCCTCCTTGTGGGCATTCCGGAGGGCAAGACTCTGCGGTATGTGGGCCGTGTGGGAAGCGGCTTCAGCATGCGTGAACTGGAGGAGTTGCGGAAAAGGCTGGAGGGGCTGGCCCAAAAGACGCGGCCCTTCGATGACGTCCCCTCGGCAGACGCGGCAGACGCCCGCTGGGTCAAGCCCGACCTGGTGGGCGAGGTGACTTTCGGTGAGTGGACCGGGAGCGGCAAGCTCCGCCACCCTGTATGGCGCGGCTGGCGGCTGGACAAGGAACCGGCGGAGGTTGTGGTGGAGTCCCAGGGCCTGTGAACCATGCGGGACATGGAAACAGCCCGGTGACACCCGAATATCAGGTGTCACCGGGCTGTTTCGGATTGCAGCAGGATCAGGACGAGTGCGGCATTTGCGGGCGGCTGGTCCGGTGGATGGCCGTCACGGCAGCACCCTGTCCCACGCGGCCGGGGCTTGCTCCGTGTTCCTTCGGGTGGCGGCGCTTGCCGTTGCCGTCCGGCCATTGCCTGCCCCCGCCCATGGCCGAGGTCACGGCCAAGGTCTCGGGAGTGGGCAGCGGCGCCCTTTCCATCGATTCCGCCAGATGCGCAGCGACATCCGGGCTGATGCTGCTTCCTTTATAGGAGTCGGCCATTTGTTCTTCCTTCCGCGATGAAATGAAGTGTTCCCCATATTGGATCCGTGATTCCGCCCTCGCCGGAAGCGAATCCCTGCTCCAGCGAAGAAGCCCGCCCCGGCGAAAAGCACTGCGGAGGCAGGATCCTGTTCAGGCGGAGTTGTTTGCGGCGGTGACGCCGGGCACTGCGGCCAAAAGCGGAGCCGTCGCCCGGGCCGCCATGGCGCGTCCATTACTCAAAGATCAGTGTTCCCATGGATCCACCTTAGGCAGAATCACGCCGCCCGGGAAGAGAATTCTCAGTCGTCGGCGCCGGTCCGGAAGGATCCTTCCCATACCGCCCGGGACCCTGATTCCCCAACGAGCACCACAGTGGCAACGGCACCCCCGCAGACCACCAGGGCAACCACGACGGCGGCAACCCCCGCGATGCGCGAACCGACGGCACCCATGCGCCGCCTCATCCCCTCCCCCTGCGTTCCGCCGTAGCGGAACCACAGCCACTCGGCCAGGGCCACGAGGAACACACCCACCACCCAGGGCAGCAGGGTCCCGCCAAGCTGCATGTGGGCGTTGATCTGCGGAGTGGAATCTACGCGGTCCAGCAGCCACGACCCGGCCGCGGTGGTGATGGGCACCAGGACGAGCGCCAGCAGGGCAATCAGCGGCGTCACGATCCCCAGCCGCCTCCGGGCAGCGGGCCAGAGCAGGCTCAGCAGCGTGCACAGGGCGGCCAGCGGAACGAAGACCACCGTGGCGTGGACGAGCAACACATGCATCGGCAGACCGCTGACCTCGTAGTCCATGGCGAACACCCCTGTCTGGAAATGTGAACTGTCTGGAAAATATGAACGGCCTGGAAACATTGCGCTACCCAATCAGACGAGCACGGCTGTTGAACGGTTCAACCGCTCCGGAATGGGGGCCCGATTCTCCTGGCGTGAGGCCGGCCAGTGCCCGTCCGACATGGCTGGAATCCTCCGGAAACCGGCCCCGAAAGCGCTGCTCCGGAAAAAGTTTTGATAACGATCGCCGCGGCTGCCGAAAATCCGCGGAATCCCGGGGCCGGAACGGCCAAAAGAAATCCCGCGTTGGGTCCCGTGGGCCCCCTAAACCGGGCGATCATACGGCACCAAACTCTGGAAGACCATGAAAATCCCGTAAAATTGAAGGCCTGCCCGGAGCGGGGCAGCTAAAAGTCGCAAGCAAATGACCTCCACAGGAGTTGCCCAAATGCCCACAGACCGAAGCACGACCGACTCTCCATCAGGCGCCAGGAACGCCAGCGGAACCAATCAGTCCGCACCCCACGGTGCGAAGAAACCCAAGCTGCTCGCGCGGCGCCGGCTCAAGGAATCCGACGTAAACGTCGTAGACCAGCCCATGCTCAAAAAGGCCCTCGGCGGCACAATCGTGGGCAACACCATGGAGTGGTACGACGTCGGTGTGTTCGGCTACCTGATCACCACCATGGGTCCGGTGTTCCTGCCGGAGGCCGACAAGACCGTCCAGACGCTGTTCCTCCTGGGCACCTTCGCTGCCACCTTCATCGCCCGCCCCCTCGGTGGCGTCGTGTTCGGCTGGCTTGGTGACAAGATTGGCCGCCAAAAGGTCCTCGCGGCCACACTGATGCTGATGGCGGCCAGCACCTTCGCCGTCGGCCTGCTGCCCGGCTACGCGCAGATCGGCATGTGGGCAGCGGCACTCCTGGTTGTGCTCAAGCTCGTGCAGGGCTTCTCCACCGGCGGCGAATACGCCGGTGCCACCACCTTCGTCAGCGAATACTCGCCCGACAAGCGCCGCGGTTTCTTCGCCAGCTTCCTGGACATGGGCAGCTACCTCGGCTTCGCCCTGGGCGCCGCACTGGTGTCCGTGCTGCAGCTGACCCTGGGCCAGGCCGCCATGGAGGACTGGGGCTGGCGCCTGCCGTTCCTGATCGCCGGGCCGCTGGGCCTCATCGCGATCTACTTCCGGAACAAGATCGAGGAGTCCCCCCAGTTCCAGGCCACCCTGGACGCCCAGGAGGAACTCGCCAAGGACGCTGCCGCAGGTGATGAGGCTGCAGCAAAGGGCCCCCTGGGCATCGTCAAGGCCTACTGGCGCTCTATCATCGTGGCCATGATCCTGGTGGCTGCGGCCAACACTGCCGGTTACGCACTGACGTCCTACATGCCGACGTACCTCACCGAGTCCAAGGGGTACGACCCCGTCCACGGCACGCTGCTCACCATTCCGGTGCTCGTCGTCATGAGCCTCTGCATTCCGCTGACCGGCAAGCTCTCCGACCGTATTGGCCGCCGCCCGGTGCTGTGGATCGGCGCGGTGAGCACCGTGGTCCTGGCTGCCCCGGCGTTCATGCTGATCGGTATTGGCACCGTCTGGTCTACCCTGGCCGGGCTGTCCCTGATCGCCTTCCCCGTGGCCTTCTACGTCGCGAACCTCGCTTCGGCGCTGCCGGCCCAGTTCCCCACGGCCAGCCGCTACGGTGCCATGGGCATCGCCTACAACTTCGCCGTCGCGATCTTCGGCGGCACCACGCCGTTCATCGTGGCTGCCCTCATCAACGCCACCGGCAACGACATGATGCCCGCCTACTACCTGATGGCCACCTCGGCTGTTGGTGCCGTGGCCATCTACTTCCTGAAGGAATCCGCCCAGCGCCCGCTGCCCGGCTCCATGCCCAGCGTGGACACCCAGGCGGAGGCCCGTGAATTGGTGGCCACCCAGGATGAGAACCCGCTGATCGACCTCGACGAACTGCCGTTCGAGACCGTTGATGAACTGCATAAAGAGCTCGACGACGAACTGAACAAGGTGCCCGCCGGCACCTGACGTCGGTCCCCGCGTCCGGGTTAAAGGCCCGTCCCGCTTTGCTCCCCAAAGGGAGCAGGCAGGGCGGGCCTTTACTCTGCCCTTCCGTGGCGGCGTCATGACGCCGGGTTCACCCGCGGCGGGTTGAGGGCCATATGTGACCCAGCCCGCGGCGGGATCTTTGCGGCGGTGCTACCTTCGTAGGGTGAAGGAGGTCGTGCCGGTGCAGTCTGTAGTGCACCACCTGCGGCAGCTGCACAGCCTCGGCCCTGCCAGCAACGACCACCTCTCGGCATGGCGCGTGGCCATCAGCGTGGCCGTTCCTTCCCTCGTCCTGCTGCTCCTCGGCCGGCCGGACCTCACCATTTACGCCGTGTTCGGGGCGCTTACCGGCATGTACGGCCGCAATGAGCCCCACCAGCTCCGGCTCAAACACCAGCTTCAGGCAGCGCTCGTGCTGCTATCGGGCGTGACAGTGGGCGTGGTGCTGTCGGTCAACGGCCTGCACTCGTGGTGGCTGGTCGGCATTGAAGCCCTCCTGGCCGGCGTGGGTTCCCTCTACTCGGACAAGGTCCATCTCCGGCCCAACGGCCCCTTCTTCGGAATCCTCGCCCTGGGTGCCTGCGCATCCGTGCCGGTCGCCGTTCCCTGGTACGCTGCCCTGCTCATCGCGGTCGGCTCCGCGGCCTTCTCAATCCTCGTGGGATTTGGTGGCTGGGTCCGCGGCAGGGCATGGAAACCCGGCGCGGCGCGACCCTCAGCCAGCCTGCGCGGAGCCCTGCGCCGCCGGGCGGCCATCCACGCTTCGCGCCATGTGCTGGCCGTCGGTGCCGCCGGTGCCATCGGCGTCCTGTCCGGAAGCGGCCACCCGCACTGGGCGATGGCGGCAGCGGCGGTTCCGCTCGCCGGCGCGGACCTGCCCAGCAGCGTCCACCGCGGGATCCACAGGATCATGGGGACGTTCCTCGGGCTGGTGGTGGTCGCCGTCGTGCTGCTTCCCGGGCCCTGGGCCCCGCTGCGCTTTTTCCCGGGGGCGGAGGCCGCGGTGCTGGCGCTGCTGGTGATCGTCTTCCAGTTCACCACCGAGCTGTTCATGACCCGGCACTACGGGCTGGCGATGGTCTCGTTCACGCCGGTGATCCTGCTGATGACCCAGCTGGCGGCGCCGGACGACCCGCAGGTGCTGATCACCGAACGCGCCGTCGAAACCGTGGTGGGGGCCGGCGTCGGAATTCTCGTGGTGGTGCTTATCCGCTCGCGCTTTATCCGCTGGCGCCGGAACCGAGGCCCGGCTCCTGCGGGCGGCGCGGCGGCCCGGCAATGAACCTGTCCGGCACCAGCCGGGCGACGGCGGCCACGATCTTGTAGCGCTTGGTGGGGATCGAGACGGCCTTCCCGCGCTCATTGTCCGCCAGCGCTTCACGGACCACGCGCCCTGGCCGCAGCCACGTCCAACCCGGTGCCACTGACTTGTCCATCCCCATCCGGTCATGGAACTCGGTATGGACAAACCCGGGGCAGACCGCGGTGACCTTCACACCCCGGGGCGAGTACGCGAGGTTCGCCCAGCGGCTGAAGCTGACCAGCCACGCCTTCGCCGCGGAGTAGGAGCCGCGGGGAAGGAAGGCCGCCACACTGGCCACGTTGACGATCCGGCCGGAGCCGCGCTCCAGCATGCCCTGCAGGGCGGCGTGGCAGAGCTCCATCGCCGTCTGCACATGCAGCTTCAGGTGCTTGCGCTCATCATCGATCGGGTTCTCATCGAAGTTGTGCAGCAGCCCGATGCCGGCATTGTTCACCAGCATGTCCACCGGCCGTGACGGGTCGGACAGGCGTCCGACGACGGCGGCCACGCCGCCGTCGTCGGTCAGGTCCGCGGTCAGCACCTCAGCCGTGGTTCCGTACCGCCGCTGCAGCTCGTCCGCCGTGGCCTGCAGCCGGGCCGTGTCGCGGGCAACGAGCACCAGGTTGTTGCCCTGTTCGGCCAGCTGGCGGGCAAATTCGGCGCCCAGTCCCGCGGTGGCACCGGTGACGAGGGCTGTGGGTCTGGCGGTGTTCGGCGTCATGCCCACAGCCTAGCTGCCCGGGCCTGCGAAGTGGCCGGTGAAGTTGCCCCGCCCCGAAATCAGGCGAATGTGGCCAGCGGATTGGTGAGCCTGCCTGCCTTCTGGAGGCCGCCGGAGGGGTCAGCCAGGTCGAGCATCTGCTGGTTGTTGCGCAGCTGCAGCCGGTTCAGGCAGGACAGCTCGAAGTCCGGGGCGAACAGATCGTGGCGGGCAAACTGGTCCGCGAGCTCCGGATGCCCGGCCTGGTAGTCGCGAACGGCTTCGGCCGCAGTGCGCCAAAACTCCTCGCCGCTGAGCACACCGTCTTCCTCGAGGAGGGCTGCAAGGAAGCGGAAGATGCAGTCGAACACGTCGGTGAAGATGGACAGGACTTTATCGCCGTCGGGAATGTCCGCCTTGATCCGGGACACTTCCTCGGGCAGGTCGAGCCTGTCCCCCATCACCACAATCTCCTCGGCGATGTCCTTCATGATGGCCCGGACCGGCACGCCGTCCTCAAGGACCAGGATCACGTTCTCGCCGTGCGGCATGAACGCCAGCTCGTACCGGTACAGGCAGTGCACCAGCGGCACGAGGTACGCCTCGAAGTACTGCCGCAGCCACGCCGCCGGCTCCAGCCCGGACCGCTCAATCAGCGCCGACACCATGGGCCTGCCCGCGGCGTCCACATGAAGGAGCGAGGCCATGGTTGCCAGCTGCTGGCCGTCCTTGAGCAGCGGGAGCGGGCTCTCGCGCCACAGCGCGGACAGCATCTTCCTGTACGGCGACCCCTTCGCGGAGGCCGCCTCGTAGTAGCCGTTGTGGTAACCGATCGCTGCCACTTCGCGGATCATGGCAAGGCCCCGGCCCTGCAGCGTTTTGTCACCGGCAATGAGGTCCTGGAGCCAGTCATTGATGGCCGGCGTTGCCTTCATGTACTGCGGCGACAGCCCGCGCATGAACCCCATGTTCAGGACGGACATGGCTGTCTTCACGTAGGTTTTGTCCGGTGCCGTGGTGTTGAAGAACGTGCGGATGGACTGCTGCGCCTGGTAGCTGTCGGCCCCGGTGCCGAGGCGGACGATGTGCCGCTGGGCGATCTCGGCGGCGAACGTGACCGTCAGCTTGTTCTCCCACTGCCACGGGTGCACCGGCATCAGGAAATACTGGGCCGGGTCGAGGCCAAGGGCAGCGAGTTCGGCGTCGAAGACGGCCACGGTGGCGGCCCCGAGTTCGGCTTCAAAGTGCCCGGCGTAGTCCAGCCCGGCGCTGGAGGTGAAGACCGCCTTGCTGCGGTGCACCGCGATCCACTCCAGCTGCACCGGAGCGCCTGCCTCAGGGGCAAAAGCGCGGTAGTCGGCGATTCCGAAGCCCAGCCGGCCGTTGTTGGCCACAAAGCACGGGTGCCCCTCGGTCATGCTGCGTTCGATCGCCTGGAAATCCGTGGCGGCATCCGCTCCCCCGGTAACGCCGGCCGCCAGCTCCGCCGACGACGGCTGGCCCATCCACTGCTTGAACGCGTGGCTGGAGAGCGTGCTGCTGATCTCCTCGAGGTAGACGGGAAGCATCTCCTCCCGGATGCCGAGGGTGCCGGAGAACTCGGTGATGAACCGCAGCGCATCCACCGGCGCGACCTGCCCGTCCCTGCTGCAGGTGATGGAGTCTGCATCCACGGACCAGTGGTCCAGCTGCAGGATCCGGGCGGCGAAACGGTATTCGGCGGTGCCGTCGTCGCTGCGGACCCGGTATGTGCTGTTCCCGAGCGGTTCCGGAACAAGGATCCGCTCGTGCGAGAACTCGGCGAGCGCCTTGCGGACCAGGTGCCGGTTGGCAACAGCCCAGCGTTCGGGCGAGAGGTGGTCTGCCGCGTTGCCTGCGGCCAGGACGGATTCAAGTTCAACGGTGGTCACAGTGCTGCTCCCTGATGAATGGGGGTTGAAGAACGGGCTGCGCGGGCGGACTCGAACGACTCCCGCGTGCAGAAACTCAGGAGGGCCTGCTTTTCCGGCAGGGTCACCTCGCCGGCGGGCTCAAAGCCCAGCCGGGCGTTGAGGACATGGATCTTGGTGTTGCGGACGTCGGGCTCCACCACCACGCGGTCCACGCCGGGCTTTTGGAAGAGCCGGTCCAGGACCGATCCCATGACATCGGCGGTGAACCCGTTGCGCGGTGTCCCCTGCGGCGGAGCCACCAGCAGGTGCATGCCGATATCGCCGGGCTGGACGGCGTAGACAGCATTGAGCGGCGAGGAAGCCGGCAGGTACTCCTCCATCAGGAAGGCCGGCACGCCGTCGTCCATTCCCAGCAGCGCGTGGTGGTGCCCGCTGGACTGGATCTTGGCATACTCCTCGGTGACGTCCTCGACCGTCGCGTTCAGCATCCCCCAGAACGAGGCGTACGGGCGGGTGACCCAGCCGTGGAGGAGCTGTGCATCCTCCTGCGGATCGAAGCAGCGGAACGTGAAGCTCATCATGCGGACACCTCCATCTGCGCGGCTGCTCCGGCGGGTAAGGCTGCTCCGGCGGACACACCAGCCGGCGCGGCAGCCTGTGCTGCGGCGCCGGGAACAGCACCGGGTGCGCCGAACTCCTGGAAGGCGATGCTGCGCTCCACCGGATAGACCTCGCGGCCCAGGATTTCCCGGAGGATGCACGAGTTCCGGTAGGCGGCCATGCCGAGGTCCGGCGTGACGAAGCCGTGGGTGTGGAGTTCGGCATTCTGGACGAAGATCTCGCCGGGCTCGACGCCGGTGCTGTAGTTGCGCTGCACCGCGAACCTGCCGGCGCCGTCCCGGGCAATGCGCTCCTGCACGCCGCCCAGAAATGCCGGCTCGCGGTAGGCGTAACCGGTGGCGAGAACCACCGCTTCCGTCTCCAGCGAATAGTCCGCCTCCTGCTCGCCGTGCGACAGTTCCAGCGTGTGGGACCCGGCGGAGGCGTTCCAGGCGGCTCCGGTCACCGTTGAATGGGTGAGCAGCCGGGTGTCCACGATGCCGGAGAGGCTCTTGGTGTACAGCAGGTCGTAGATCGCGTCGATGAGATCCGAGTTGATTCCCTTGTAAAGGTTCTTCTGGCTCCTGATGAGCGAGTCGCGCCGCTCCTGCGGAAGGCCGTGGAAATAGTCGACGTACTCAGGCGATGTCATTTCCAGCGTGAGCTTGGTGTACTCGAGCGGGAAGAACCTGCCCGAGCGTGTGACCCAGTTGAGCTGGTATCCGTGGGTGTCGATGTCCTGGAGCAGTTCGTAGTAGATCTCCGCCGCGCTCTGGCCGCTGCCCACGATGGTGATGCTGCGCCGCTGCTGGAGTTCGCTTTTCCGGGCCAGGTAGTCCGCATTGTGGAGGACAGTCCCGCCGGCTGCCAGAATCCCGCGGCACGCGTCCGGAACGTAAGGCGCTGTGCCGGTGCCGAGCACCAGCCGGCGGGCACGAAGCACCTCAGGCCCGGCCGGGCCGTTCACCGAAAGCGTGTACACGCCGTCGTCGAACGTTACTTCGGTGACGTCAGTGCCAAACCGGACCGACGGCAGCTGGCCGGCAACCCACTGGCAGTACTGGTTGTATTCGGCGCGCAGCGGATAGAAATTTTCGCGGATGTAGAACCGGTAGAGCCGCCCGGTCTGCTTGAGGAAGTTCAGGAACGAGTACGGCGACGTCGGGTCCGCCAGGGTCACGAGGTCCGCCATGAACGGTACCTGCAGATGCGCGGGCTCCAGCATCATGCCGGGATGCCAGTCGAAGGATTCGCGGCGCTCGAGGAACACGCCGTCCAGCCCTTCGACCGGTTCGCTCAGCGCGGCGAGGCCCAGGTTGAAAGGCCCGACGCCGATGCCGGCGAAGTCGTAGACGCGGCCTGTGTCTGAAGCCCTGAAGCTTGGGGTGCTGAAGTTTGGGGTGCTCATGCGTGTGCCTCCGTGCGTGCTGTGTAACCGGTAGCTGAACCGGCGAGCAGGGTTTCGCCGGTGCTTCGAAGGAGGCTGACGATCTCGAGGATGTCCTCAAGCGTTGCCTCGGCGTTGAGGAGCGTGAATTTCAGGTAGTGCCGGCCCGCGACCTTGGTGCCGGCCACCACAGCCTGCCCGGATGCGAACACAGCGGCGCGGATGGCCGGGTTCAGCTCGTCGGCAGCGTCCTCCGGAAGCCGTGTGCCATCTGCCAGGACCGGCCGGTACCGGAAAACCAGCGTGCTCAGCTGGGGCTCGGCCGCGAGTTCAAAGTCGTTGTCCGCTGTAAGAACGGAGCCCACCCGGGCTGCCAGGTCGATCGCCTCGTCGAGGAGCGCGCCCACAGCATCGGCGCCCATGATCCGGAGCGTCAGCCACAGCTTGAGGGCGTCGAACCGGCGGGTGGTCTGGATGCTCTTGTCCACCTGGTTGGGGATCTCGGCCCGCGCGGCGGTCTCGGGGTTCAGGTAGTCGGCGTAGTAGGTGACGTGGCGCAGCATTGCGCCCTCGCGCACCAGCAGCGCACTGGAGCTGACGGGCTGGAAGAAGGTCTTGTGGAAGTCAACGGTGACGGAGTCCGCCAGCCGGATGCCGTCCAGGAGGTGGCGGTGGCGGTTGGAGACCATGAGCCCGCCGCCGTAGGCCGCATCGACATGGAACCAAGCTCCGTAGGCTCCGGCCAGGGCAGCCAGGTCAGCCAGCGGATCCACCGCGCCGAAGTCCGTGGTGCCTGCCGTAGCCACCACCGCCATCGGAACCAGGCCTTCCTTGGAGGCCGTGGCCAGGGCGCTGGCCAGGGCCGCCGGATCCATCCGGTGGTCCGCCGCGCAGTCGATGGACACGACCGCGTCGAACCCGAGCCCCAGCATGGAGGCCGACTTCTGGATGCTGAAGTGGCTGTCCACGGAGGTGAAGATCCGCAGCTTCTCCAGCAGCAGCGGCAGGCGCTTCCCCTCGTTGGCCGGGTCCTGGCGGAGCTGCGCCACCGCGTGGTTGCGCGCGATGAGCAGGGCCTGCAGGTTGGACTGGCTGCCGCCGGAGGTGAACACGCCGTCCGCCTCGTCGCCCAGCCCGAGCCGCCCGGCGGTCCAGTCGATGAGGCGGCGCTCGATCATGGTGGCGCCCGCGCTCTGGTCCCACGTGTCCATGGATGAGTTCACGGCCGAGAGCACCGCTTCCCCCACCAGCGCCGGGATGACCACCGGGCAGTTCAGGTGTGCGGCGTACTTGGCATCGTGGAAATACACGGCGTCTCGCAGGTACGTGTGCTGCAGTTCCTCGAGGGCGGCAGCGGTGTCCGGCAGTGGCTGCTCCAGGTCAACAGCGGCCACGCGGCGCTTCATCTCCGCGGGGCTGACACCGGTGAACGGCTGGGAGGTGCGCTCAAGCTTGGTTGCCACCGTGTTGACGCCCTGCAGCACGTGGGCCACGTAGCGCGGGGCGTTCCGTGCATTGAACAGCTGGTTGCTGGCGGCGAGGGCCAGTTCCACGCCCGACCCGAAGTCCATGCCGGCGGGCTCCTGGAGAGGTTCCTGGACGGGTGCCTGGGCAGGTGCCTGGGCGGCCGAACGGCCGGATGGCTGCTGGCTGAATGGCTGTTGGCTGGCTCGTTTGGGGGCGCAGGTTCCCGTTCCATCATCGAAGTCCACGCGTGGTTCCTCCACGTCGGGCAGCAGCGTCATTGGGTCGTCCTTTTGTCGGCGTGATGTGAGACCGGCACCAGCCACTGGCGCCAAGCAAGGTAAACCTTACTTAGGTGCGCCTTTTAGTCAAACTTTTATGTTGTAATTCCGAAAACCCGCCAAACCGCGGGGTTTTTTCTGCGTCACTCGTAGTCATTGACTTTCGTGAGGAGGCGGAAAGCCACATAATGTCCACCCGCGACAGCGGGGGGCGGCCGGGGTAGAGTTTCTGCACAGTGATTTCCGGCATAGCGATTTCTGGCACGGCGCTATCTGTCGAGAGGCGCCGGCTGCAGCAGGAAGCAGGGGGACATGTCAGGCAATGAGCATGATCCGTTGAATTTTCGGGAAGTGGATGCGCAGGGGAACACCACCGGCTACGGGCGGGTGGCGCCTGCCGGAGGCTTTGGCCGGGCAGGTTCCGGGCGCACAGGTTTTGGGCAGGCAAGCACCGGGCAGCCAGGCGTTGGGCCGCCGGGTCCCGTGCCGGGACAGCCGGCCCCCTACGAGGAGGCGGACCCGGGGCAGCGGAGCGGCCTGGGGGTAAACCCCTTCATCGCAGCGCTCTGGGCGTTCGTGGCGGTCCTGCTGGTGTCGCCCTTCGCCGTGTTCACGCTCGCGCAGGAATCACTGAACTCAAACACCGAGCCACAGATCATGCCCGTGAGCTACATGTGGATTACGTTCGCGCCCCAGATCCTTTTCGCCGGGCTCGTGGGATTGCTCGGCCTGGTTTTCTGGCACGCAGCACAATGGCAACGGAAGCGCGCGAAGCAGCTCCCGCCGTCGTAATCATCCGGTTCTACCCGGCGGAGACCTCGCTTGCCAAGGGGGCGGCGCCGGGCTGCGCCTCCGGCGCGGACCCTTCCGGGGATCCGTCGTCCGGTCCGGCTCCAGCGAGGCGGCGCCGCCGAAGTTCGTCGGTCACCTGAAGGAACCAGAAGCGGGCACCAATGACAGGGCTGGGCCTGTCCAGGTGCCGGAAGAGCCCGTCCGCCAGGCGCGCCAGCGGGGCATCCGGCATGGCCGCAAGGGTTGCGGCCGGATCCACTGCCACGTTCAGCGATCCGTCCAGGAGGCGGCACAGTTCCTCGTCGGACATCTCACCGGCCACGATGTCGTCAGGGATGGCTTCGCCGTTCACCGCCGCGCCGGTCATCGCCCGCCTCCGGCCCGTCCAAAGCAGTGCTCGCGGAAGTCTGGAGTAGCGCGCCGGGGATACTCCATCCGCACCGGCGCACGCAGTTTTTGATTCAAGAGGTCCCCAAAAATGAGAGTCCGAAGGCCAACTGCTTAGCCCTGCCCGATCGTACGGAAATGTCCCCCCGGTCACAAGTTCCGCGGGTCCCGCGCGCCGTGCGGAAGCGTCCGTCAGGTGCCCAGAAGCTTAGGGGCGGCCGCCTCAGGCCAGTCGATGCACTGCGTGTACACCTCGTGTTTGCGCAGATACCGGGCGGTAAAGGGGCAATGCGGAATGATCCGCTTTCCTGACGCCACAACGTCATCGAGGGCAAAGTGGACGAGCACCTTGGCCAGCCCCTGGCCCTGGAACTGCTCAGCCGTCTGCGTGTGGATGAAATCCACGTGCCCGGGCTTGTCCACGAACCTGACTTCCACCGCCAGCTTCCCGCCCACGTGCAGTTCGTAGCGGTGGAGCGCATCGTTCCGGAACGTGGTGACGTCCGGGGTGAAATGGTCCTCGGTGGCTGCCGTGTTCTCCGTCATGGTTCGACATTGGCACTTAAAGGCTGTGCTGGCAATGGCCGGGTGCCGCGCGCGGGAACACGTCCCAGCAACAGCACGGCCAGGGCGAAGCAGGCGGCGCCGCCGCCCAGGAGTCCCAGCGTCAGGCCGTTGAGGGCGGCGTCAGCCACCGGAACAAAAACGACGACGGCGGCGGTCACCACGGCGGCCGGTGCCCGGCCGCGTGAGTGCATGGCCGGCGTCGGCCGTTCCTCCAACCGCCCGAACACGAGCACCGCGGGCAGCAGGAGCAGGACCACCCCGAGGAAAACGAGCGGGCGCGACCACCACCATTCCGCGGTGCCCGAGGCGGGTTTGGGGAAGTCGGTCAACAAAAGGAACCCGGCCATGGCTGCCAGCAGCGGCAGATGCCAGAGATAAACGGTCATCGCATGACGGCCCGCAACGGCCACCACCGCACGGATCCAGCGCACGGCGGCGATGGCGGTCAGCAGGGGACGGGAAAGCTGCAGCACCGCAGCCTGCGAGATGCCCAGCAGGAACAGGCTGAGGTTGGGCGGATTCAGGTTCACCAGCATGTTGTCGCGGTACAGGCCCAGCATCACCAGGACGAGCATCAGCAGGTTGCTGGCCGCCGCCAGCCCCACAAGCTGCGACCTGCTCCAGCGGTCCAGCCAGCCATCCGCTACAAGGAACCCGAGCTGCTGCACGGCGCACCACACGAACACCATGTTGATGTAGGCGAGCGTCGGGAAAGCGCCGCGGAAGCAGTCCACGGTCACCACCAGCGCCACCAGCCCCAGGAGCGTCAGCCACGGGGCACGCTGGTGCAGCCGGACCAGGAACGGGATGTTCAGCTGGGCCGCCAGGTAGGCCGCAAGGAACCACAGCGGCATGCCCGCCCCGCTGGCCAGCAGCTGCACCACCTGCGGATCCACACCGGCCAGCAAAGCACCCCAGAGGCCAACGAACATCACCGCCAGCAGGGCCGCCGCCGGGCGCACCAGGCGCAGCAGGCGGGACTGGACGAACTCAAAGCCGTTGCCGCCGCGGGCCTGCATGCGCCGCCAGGACTGCGCCCCGGTGATGCCTCCGGCTACGAAGAACAGCGGCATCACCATGAAGACCCAGATGACCGGCTCGAACCAGTCCTGCTCGGCCAGGGTGTTTTCGGTGGTCACGGTGCCGTCGGGGTGCAGCACCGGGCTGGTCATCATGCAGTGCCCCACTACCACGAGGGCAAGGCAGATAAAGCGTGCCAGATCGATGGCCAGGTCGCGGGCGGGCACGGTCACGTCCCGCCCGGTCCCGGGCTCCAAGGAATTCTTCATGGCGCCCCCACCAATGGAACTCGCTTACGTCGTTGTGTTTTCCATTGTGCTCCTGCTGGCCCGTCTATGGCGGGATGGAGTTTTCCGGGTCAGCGGCTGAGGATTGCCAGCGTGCTGGTGCCGAAGTCCTTCGCGGCGGCATTCCATTGCGCCAGCAGCCCCTGCAGGTTCTCGCCGTCGGCCCTGTACCCGGGAAGCTGTTCCTCGAGGGTGGCAAGGACGCCGGTGCGGAGCTCCGTGTTGAAGTTGACCTTGCCCACGTTCATGGCCGGGGCCTTGGCCAGCTCGTCGGCCGGGATGCCGGACGCACCATGGAGCACCAGCGGGATGTGGGTCCGCACGGCGATGTCCTGCAGGACGTCCCAGCGCAGCCGGGGCTCCCCCTTGTACTTCCCGTGCACGTTGCCCACGGCCACCGCGAGCAGCTGCGCCCCTGTCCGCGCCACGAAGTCCTCCACCTGGGCGGAGTCGGTGAGCCCGGCAACCTCGTTCCCGGCGGCCTCCCCTTCGGCCCCGAACGCCTTGTCCTCGTCGCCCGCCAGGCCGCCGAGCTCAGCCTCCAGGACCACGCCGGCATGTCCTTCAGCCTCGAGCGCGGCCCGTACAGCACACACCAGGGCGATGTTTTCTTCGTACGGAAGAGCCGAACCGTCCGCAAGGACAGAGTCCGCCCCGGCCGCGACGGCAGCGGTGATGACGTCTATGTCGGTGGCGTGGTCCAGCTGCACGGCGACCGGCACGGAGGCGGTGTCGGCCAGTCCCCGGAGGGCCGAGATGAGCCGCAGGCCATTAGCCGTGGCGGCAGTCTTGGGCGCCACCAGGAGGATGACGCCGCGCTGTGCTTCCTCCGCGGCGCTCACGACTGCCAGGGCCGTGGTGAAGTCGTAGCACGTGAACGCCGGGACGGCCGACCCCTGCTTGAGGGCGCCGACCACCAGCTCATCGAGTTGTGCCCGCATCAGCCCTCCCCGGTGGTGCGCTTGGTGGGGGCAACCACCTTGATGACGGCGGAGTCGTCCGCGGCGGCCAGCCCGTGGGCCTGGCCCAGCAGGTACAGCTGCTCGGCGGCGGCGGCAACGGGGGTCGCCAGCCCTGCACTGCGGGTCGCCTTGCCCACGATGCCCATGTCCTTGACGAAGATGTCCAGCCGGCTGAGCACTTCGGCGCCCTCCTCGGAGTAGGCCTCCAGGATGCGGGGTCCGCGGTTGGACAGCATGAAGGAGCCCGCGGCCCCGGCTTCGAGGGCGGCCAGGGTCTTGGCCTGGTCCAGGCCGAGGGCGTCGGCCAGCGCCATGGCCTCGGCGGCCGCCGCGATGTGGATACCGCACAGCAGCTGGTTGACGGTCTTCAGCGCCTGCCCGTCACCGGGCTTGTCGCCGACCACGGTCAGTGTGGAGGCGAGCAGCTCCAGGACCGGACGCGCCGATTCCAGCGCTGCTGGCTCGGCTCCGACGACGATCAGCAGGTCGCCTTCGCCTGCACGCTTCGGGCCGCCGGACAGCGGGGCATCCACGAGTCCGACGCCGAACTCCGCCAGGCGGGCCACGGTGGACGGGATGGCTTCCGTGCCCACCGTGCTGGTCAGGATGACGACGGCGCCGGGCTTCAGTACCGAGGCCACGCCGTTCGCGCCGAACAGGACGTCATCCAGCTGTTCGCTGTTGCGGACCGCCAGCAGCAGGGCGTCGGTGTCCTGGGCGGCGTCCCGGGCGGAAGCGAAGGTCTTCACGCCGGCCTCTTCGGCGAGGCGCAGGCGCGGCTCGGCGATGTCGAACCCGTGGACGGTCAGCTGGCTGGCGAGGCGGGATGCCATGGGCAGGCCCATGGCGCCCAGGCCGAGGACGGTGACTGTGTAATTCGAGGTCATGGTGTTCTCCAGTGAAGTGATTTAGGGCCCACGCGTACCGGGTTCCCTGGCCGAGCTTGCGAGGTTAGGGGGTACGTGGGGACGTGTTGCTGAGCTTGCTGGTGACCTGGGCGAGTGACTCATCGTCACCGACGTTGCCCGCGAAAACGATGTACGGAATCCCCTTCGCCGGGCCGTCGACGGGCTCCCACAGGCTCACGATGCCGGGCAGCATGGGCCCGCGGACAATGGCGTGCCGGATCTCCAGCCCGTGCGCGGCAACATCCGAGGACGTGATGCCGCCCTTGGCGATGACGAACCGCGGCGGGAAGGTCTTCAGCGTCCGGTTCACCACGGCGACGACGGCGGCGGACACGGTCCGCGCGATCCGCAGGCTTTCGGCCGGGTCATCGGTTTTGATGAGCAGGCGGCTGGTGTGGACGATAACGTCGCCGCTGCGCAGCGCTTCGACGACGGTGTCCACCGTCTGGTCGAGGTAGGCGGGTGCCTCCTCGCCGAGGAGCTTCTCGACGTCGATCTCCACGATGCGGGCACTGCTGTGCCGGTCCGTGAGCACCTTGAGCTGCCGGGTGGTCACGCCCACGTGGGAGCCGACGACGATCAGGCCGCCGGCCTCGGACGGGGTGTTGCCCGCGTAGGCTTCCTCGCCGCTGAGTTCAGGCCTGATGTCCTGGCCGATCCGGGCGCGCATGAACGGCGGGCCCACCCGGTACAGCAGCTTCTTGCCGCGGCGCTCGGCCTCTTCGAGTCCCAGGGCCAGGGCGCGCATGTCGTTTTCGGTGACGATGTCCACCACGATGGGGGTGGACGCCGTGGCCGGTTCAATCGCGTCAGCGATCGCCTTGGCAGACACCTCGGGCTGCCCGGTGGCGGAGCCGGCGCGGATGATGTTCAGGTCCAGCACAATGACGGAGTCGGCGGCGAAGCGGCCCTGGGACTTCTCTTCCACATACTTGGCCATCTCGGAGTTGGCGAAGCCGAAGGTGGCGTCCTTGGCGAACTCGGTCTCGGCCACGGGGGTCAGTCCGCCGGCCTCCGGTCCGCGGGTGTAGTGCACGCCGCCGATGGTGATGCGGCCGGCGTCGGGGAAGGCAGGAACCATGACGACGCCGTCGGTCGCCTCGCCGCTTTCCGCCGCCACGGTGGCTGCGATGACATCCGGTTCCAGGGGAAAGTGTCCGCGCAGGGTCGAATCGCTGCGGCTCACAAAGCCGAGCCGGACCTCCCCTTGGCCGTCACGGGCCGCGGCGAGGGCGTTGCGGACTACCTCTTCATTGCGTGCAGCCGCTTCTCCCGGGTCGAGGCTGCGGGTGTTGGTCAGCACGTAGACGGCGGGCTTACCCTGATGGAGAGCCCACTGGAAGTCCGCAACTTCCCAGCGGGTGAGCACGGGCAGGTCTGCAACGGACTGCGTGCCGGTGGGGTCGTCGTCGAGCACCACCAGAACGCGCGGTGACGTGGCGGCGGTGGCGGCCACAGCGTCGGCGACCTGCCGGGCAGGGATCTGGAGTTCGGCGGGGAAGGCGGCCAGAACATCGGATTCGAGGGGCACTGTGCACTCCGTTGTGTCGGATCTGTCTAGGGACTGACGTGTCAGATGTCAGACATCTGGCGTTTGATGCTAGTGTGGCATAACGCACAGCACGTGCGCAAGTACACTTTTTGCACACATCCCCGGCCAATAAAGGCCGCACACGCTGAACGGAAGAAATGGCACGCAAATCACTGGTGGGTGTCGTCGCCGACGAACTCCTTGACCGCATCATCTCCGGGGAATTTCCGCCAGGCAGCAGCGTGCCGGGGGAACTGGAGCTCAGCGCACGCCACGATGTCAGCCGCATGACAGTGCGGGAGGCGATGAAGACTCTGGAGGCGCAGCGCATCCTTAGCGTGGAACGCGGCCGCGGCACGTTCGTGAACCCACTGAACCGCTGGTCGTCACTGGAGGCGGTGCTGCGGGCCGCCTCCGAGGGACAGAATGGCGCGGCCGCCGCGGTCCAGCTGATCGAGCTGCGGCGGATGCTGGAAACGGGCGCCTGCGAGCTGGCGGCGCACCGCATTACCGACGCCGAGCTTGACGGCCTCCGGGACTGTGTGGCGGACATGCGGAAGGCACACCAAAGCAACGATGTGGCCAGTTTTGTCGCAGCCGACCTCGCGTTCCATGACCAGATTCTGCACGCGTCCGAGAACGTGTTCGTGGCCGTGCTCTTCGAACCGCTGCACCGCGTTCTCGAAAAGGGACGGACGGAGACCTCGAACGTGCCGGACATCCAGGAACATGCCATCGGGCACCACCAGAACATTTACGAGGCCCTGGCTGTAAGGGATCCGCAGCGGGCACGCAACGCCATGGACGCCCACATGCAGCAGACCCTCGACGACCTCAGAAGCTACGTGCTGGAAGTCTAGTTCCGCGGCGCCCCGTCCGATACTCTGCAGGAACGGCCCGCAGCCGGGTATGGATGGCGATCACGAGGAGCGAAGATGTCTAACAACACCTACAGCATTTCTGAAATTGTCGGAACCTCAACAGAAGGCGTCGACGCGGCCGTCCGGAACGGAATAGCCGACGCCGCCAAAACCCTGCGGAACCTGGACTGGTTCGAAGTCAAGGAGATCCGCGGCCACCTCGAGAATGGCCAGGTGGCCGACTGGCAGGTCACACTCAAACTCGGATTCCGCCTGGAACGGGAGTAGATCCCGCCGCACAGTAACGGAGATCAGTGATGCGGCGCCGGCTGTTGTTCAGCGGCGCCGCATCACTTGCTTAATCCTGGCCGGCAGCGCTGCGCCGCCACACAGTGGGGACCCCGCGGAAGGCGGGAAACACCTGTCCCTCAAAGAAGGCATGGGCCTCGTCCGGCGAGCCGGCGGGTGTCCACATTCCCGACGCCGGGCAGTGGGTTCCGGTGGAAGCTGAGGGCGTCTGGCGTTCCCGGAGCAGTGCGATGCGTTTCATCGTTGAAGGTCATCCTTGGTTTTGGAGGGCGGGAGAAGTTCTCCCCCAAGGCTAGGAAAAGCGGCGCCGGGGCCCAATGGACGAATGGATAAAATACTCTGGTCCTGCTGGGCAGGGGTACAGGAGTTCCGGGTGTCCGCGCCAAGGCTGCCAAGCAGAGCCAGCGCATCCGCCGAAGGCGATCCCGGCTGGGCCGAATAGACGCGGAGCGTCTGGTCGGCGTCGTCCGGCAGCACCAGGTTTTCGAAGTTCAGTTCAAGGTCACCCACCTCGGGGTGGTGAAGGCGCACACTGCCCGCCGAACGGGTGGCCACCCGGTGCCCTGCCCACCACTGGCGGAAATGTTCACTCCGCACTGCCAGCTCCCCCACGAGCTGGTTGGCCTGGGCGTCATTGGGATGCCTTCCGACGTCGAGCCGGAGGGCGCCTGCCGCCTCCGCCGCCACCGTCTTCCAGTCGAGGAACAGCTCCCGCGCCCGGGGGTCAAGGACCAGCCACCGGGTGAGGTTCCGCTCGGCGGACGGCAGCTGCGGGAAGTCCGCAAACAGCAGGAAGGCCATCCGGTTACCGGCCAGGACATCAGTCCTGCGCCCGAGGACAAGGGCTGGCACGTCGCCCACGGCGTCCAGGAGTTGCCGAAGCCCGGACCGGATCGCCTGGACGGGCAGGGGCGACCGCGAGGACTCTGCGCAGTGCTGGATGAGGTTCATCATGTGGGCCTGTTCGCCGGCGTCGAGCCTGAGCGCCCGCGCCACTGAATCCAGGACGGCACGCGACGGGTGGATGTTCCTGCCCTGTTCGAGCCTCGTGTAGTAATCCGTGCTGACGTCCGCCAGCCGGGCGATTTCCTCCCGCCGCAACCCGGGCACGCGCCTCGCGCCTGCGCTGCCAACGATGCCCACGTCCTCCGGTTTCAGCCGTGACCGCATTGCCCTCAGGAATTTGCCGAACTCGGCGCTCTGACCCATGGCCTCCATTGTGCCTGCCCCCGCGCACCGTTTCTACAACGTAGGTAGGACTGGTAATCCTAGGAAAAACAGGGAGAGCCATAGCTGCTGACTCCGGAGCCCGGGGTGCATAGGCTCGGAAGGAGCCCCGCGCCCCATCTTGGCGCCTGGCGTACCCAACATCACGGATTATCAAGCCGCACCATAAAGGAGAAGACATGCAGCAGACTCCCGAGCCCACAGTTCACGGGACGGGTACAGGTTCGGTCCCCCAGGCCCTTGAGATCCCTCAGGTCGTCCTCAACAACGGTGTTCCCATCCCGCAGCTGGGATTCGGCGTTTTCCAGGTACCCCCGGAGGAGACGCAGCGGATCGTCGAGGACGCCCTGGAAGCTGGCTACCGCCACATCGATACCGCGGCGGCCTACCGGAACGAGGCCGGGGTGGGCGCTGCGATTGCCGCATCCGGCATCCCGCGCGAGGAACTCTTCATCACCACCAAGCTGCGCAACGGCGAGCAGGCCAATGCCCGGGAGGCGTTCGAGAACAGCCTAAAGGCGCTGGGGCTGGACTTCGTGGACCTGTACCTGATCCACTGGCCAGTGCCTTCCCAGGGCCTCTACACCCAGGCCTGGAAAACACTGGAAGAGATCCATGCCACCGGCCAGTCCCGGGCAATAGGCGTCTCAAACTTTCTGGACGAGCACCTTGACGCCGTGCTGGCCGACGCCGACATCGTCCCCGCGGTGAACCAGTTCGAGCTCCATCCGACCTTCCAGCAGGCCCCGCTGGCGGCCAAGAGCCGTTCCCACGGGATTGCCGTTGAGGCCTACAGCCCGCTGGGCCAGGGTGCGGATCTGGACGCACCCTCGGTAACAGGCCTCGCAAAGGAACACGGCGCCACGCCCGCCCAGATCGTGCTCGCCTGGCACCTGGCAACCGGCAACATCGTTATTCCGAAGTCCGCCGACTCTGCACGGATGCGGGAGAACCTCGCGGCAGCAGCAATCCGGCTAACTGCGGCGGACGTGGAATCAATCAGCGCGCTGGAGGCCGGATCCCGCATTGGCGCTGACCCTGCCGTGGCCGCGTTCTCCCAGCTCTGACCGCTTCCCGGCTCCAGCGAAAGGACGAACCATCCATGGAGTACACCCATCTGGGCCGTTCCGGCCTCAAGGTTTCCCGGCTTTGCCTCGGCACCATGAACTTCGGCCCGCAAACCGAGGAATCCGAAGCGCACGCAATCATGGACTCCGCCCAGGAGTCCGGCATCAATTTCTTCGACACCGCCAACGTGTACGGCGGGTCGGACCATCGCGGCTGGACAGAGGAGATCATTGGCCGCTGGTTTGGGAAGGGCGGCGAGCGCCGGGAACGCACGGTGCTGGCCACCAAGCTCTACGGCACCATGACAGACCGGCCGAACGAGTCAAAGCTGTCCGCGCTGAACATCCGGCGCGCCCTCGATGCCAGCCTGAAGCGCCTCCAGACGGATTACATCGACGTCTACCAGTTCCACCACGTTGACCGGAACACGCCGTGGGACGAGATCTGGCAGGCCGTCGAAGTGGCCATTCAGCAGGGCAAGATCCTGTACTCCGGCAGCAGCAATTTCGCTGGCTGGCACCTGGCGCAGGCGCAGGAAGCCGCCGCCCGCCGCAATTACACCGGCCTTGTCAGTGAGCAGTCGATCTACAACCTGCTGACCCGGAACATTGAACTGGAGGTCATTCCCGCGGCCCAGCAATACGGGATCGGGATCATCCCCTGGTCGCCGCTGCACGGCGGGCTCTTGGGCGGGGTGCTCAAAAAGGAGCACGACGGCGTACGGCGGCTGGCCGGGCGGGCAGCGGAAACGCTGGAAAAGCATCGCGACCAGATCCTGGAGTACGAGGACTTCGCCGGGGAGCTTGGCCATGAACCCGGCGACGTTGCACTCGCGTGGCTGCTACAGCAGCCCGGGGTTACCGCCCCCATCGTCGGTCCCCGCACGCAGGAACAGCTCGGCGCCGCCATCCGGGCTTTGGACGTGACACTGAGCGATGATGCGCTCAAGCGCCTGGATGGCATTTTCCCCGGCCACCGCACCGCTCCGGAGGACTACGCCTGGTAACCCGGGCCGCTTTCTGCCGGGCCCCGGCGTCGCCTGCTTAACGGGCGGGCGGCCGCTGGGGATCCTCCAAGGCAGGCTCGTCAGGCTCGCCGTCACGGCCGGTGGGTGGCCCCGGCTTGTCCTGGGGAGGAACTGCGGGTGCTTCCAGGGGCGGGTCCTCGTTGGGGTCGAACGGAAAGCCTGCGGGTGAATCATTTTCAGGCTGGTCCGGCGGATTCTGCTCCGGATCGGCGGGCGTCTCGCTCATGGTTTGGATCCTTTGCTGTCTCGGAGTAACTGCTGGACGGAAAGGCCCGTGCTCCCGCACGGGCCCGCTCCAAGCATTACCAGCGGCAGTCAACGTAAGTCCATAGTCACCAGCTCCGCGGCGGGCGCCGACGCCGTTAGGCGGGGCAGTCGCTTCTGCAGGTGCCCCTCAGTTCACCATTTCGGTGCTGGAGTGCCGGCCGGTCCACCTGCCGTGGTTTTGCTCCAGTTCGACGACGTCCCGGCCAAACGAAGCAGCCAAAGCCGCCAGGGCCAGGACAACAGCGGCCATGCCGACTCCACCGGGCACGCCGGGCGTCAGTGCCAACAGCAAGGCGAACGGCTGAAAAGCGCCGATAAGCTTACGCAGCCTCTTCACAGGCAGCGTCCGCTTTAGTTCAGGCCGGAACCATCCGGCGACGACGAATGCGTACCACATCAGCCCGATGGCCAGGACCCACGGACCCACGGCGGGAACAGCCGCACAGGAGAGCACGAGGACAAGGGCCGCATCAGTCTGGACATCCAGCCGGCCTCCCGCCGGGTTCGCGCACTCCAGCCGCCGCGCAACGGTCCCGTCCACCGCATCAAGAACGAATGCTGCCGCTCCCAGCACCACCAGCGGCATGCCGGGAGCGGTTCCGGTGAGGAGGGCGGGAACGGTTGTCGCCGCACAGCACGCCACCAGGACGGCGCGAAGCAGGGTAACGCGGTCCGCAGCCGTGGTCAGCAGCGGCTTGCGATTGAAAACGGAGGCCGCGCCATTTGCCATTACAGCAAATCCGGCGCCCAACGCGGCGAGGAAATACGCTGTTTCAGCTTGGGCAGCGGTCAGGATCCAACTCCCGGACACAAGGAAACAAGCCATGGCAACGGCAACGTCCACCACAGCGCGCCTACTGAGCAAGACCTGCATGTGCCTCCTTGCGCTCATGGTAACAACAGGAGGCCCATTGGCATTCCCGACCTGACCTCGGGAGATAGCAAACGGGTCTGGGCAAACTGGCCCCGATAGGAAAGACTCTTCGGCATGGTACAAGCACCATTAATCGGGCTGAACGACGGCAACCGGATTCCCCAAATTGGCCTGGGCACCTGGCCGCTGAATGACCGGGAGGTGAGTGACGCCGTCGTACGCGCTGCGGAAGCCGGGTACCGGCATATCGATACTGCCGTGCGATACGGCAACGAGGCCGGCGTCGGATCCGGAATCCGGGCCAGCGGCCTGGATCGGAGCGAGTTCTTCATCACCACCAAGCTGGACGGGGAGTTTCAGGGTGGAGACCAGGCCGTAGCCGGCCTGGAAGGTTCCCTGAAACGCCTGAACCTGGAATACGTGGACTTGCTCCTGATCCACTGGCCACTCCCTCGCCGCGGAGAATTCATCTCCACATGGAAAACTTTTGAGCGGCTGCAAAGGGAAGGAAAGGTCCGCTCGATCGGCGTCTCGAACTTCAAGCCAGCCCACCTGGAAGAACTGATGTGGGAGACGGATGTTGTGCCGGCCGTGAACCAGATCCAGCTCAACCCCTCGGTAACCCGCTCCGCCGACTGCATCTACAACGAGCGGCATGGGATCGCCACAGAATCGTACAGCCCCCTGGGGGCGGGATCTGGGCTGCTGTCGGCCCCTGTACTGGCCAGAATCGCCGGCAAACACGGGCGGACAGTGAGCCAGGTGGTGCTGCGCTGGCACGTCCAGCAGGGCCTCGTGGCCATCCCCAAATCAGCTGATCCCCAGCGGATGAAGGAGAACATTGATGTCTTCGACTTTGCCTTGGATGACGAAGACCTGACCGCCATCAGCACCCTCGATGAAGGCCCCGAGGCGGGTGTGAATTCGGACGTCCAGGGCCATTGAAGAATAGCGCCGGACGCGGGCTTACCGCGGATCCTCCCCGCGGGGCGGATGGAAGCCGACTGGCAATAAAATAGTAAGCATGATTAGTATTGAGCAGAAGGACGAAGCGTACCCGGCAACCCGGGTAACTCCTTTAGATGAAGAAGGAACGATAAAATGGGTTTTTTCGCATTTCTGATTCTTGGCCTTATTGCCGGAGCCATCGCTAAGGCCATCCTCCCCGGCCGGCAGGGCGGCGGCATTTTCATCACGCTGCTGCTCGGTGTGGTGGGCGCTATTCTCGGCGGCTTCATCGGCAGCGCGCTCTTTGGCGTGGGCGTCAACGAGTTCTTCTCGCTGTCCACATGGCTGCTGGCGATCGGCGGCGCTCTGATTGTCCTGCTGGTCTACGGCATGATTACCAAGCGCACCGCACGCTAGACGGAGCAGTGCGGAAACCGGCTCCGGGAACCTCCGGGGCCGGTTTCCCACCCCCATGGCCCGTACGGGCTGAACCAAAACCGAACAGATCCCCCTAAAGAGCAGGAGATCATCATGAAATCCAAACTTCTCTTCGGCGCCGGAATCGCTGCAGGCTATGTGCTCGGATCGAGGTCCGGCCGGGCAGCGTACGACAAGCTCAAAGCACGGGCCGCAGGAATCTGGGACAGCAAGCCGGTCCAGGACAAGGTCACGGCAGCTACTGAAGCGGTCAAGGAAAAGGCCCCGGAGGTCGGGGACCAGCTGGCGGAAGCCGCGCGCCGGGCGGGAACCGTTCTCGGCTCGGCCATGCACCGCGACACACACTCTGATGCTGCTTCAAGTGGTTCTGCGTCTGCCGGCACTTCTGCGGACAGCTCGCACGTGCCGGCCCACAGCACGCATCCGGAAACGGTGAACCTGGGGACCTCCGACGTGGAGACCGGTCAGGCCGGTGCCACCACCAACGTGAATCCGAATAAACAGTAGCTTCGGTGCTGAAGCCTGCATCCAAGGCGGTGTGGGCAACAAGCAAAAATGTCAGCCCCCTCTGACAATGTTTTCCTATGGAAGCTATCGGGGGAAACGCAGGCTGCGTCTCAGGCCGGGCAGCAGTGCCCGGCCTGAGTGCTGCCCCAATGCGCAGCGTCCACGCTTCCGGGCGTCCGGCTTTAGCCGGAACCGGCACCGCCGTTGCGGACACATCTTCGTCCGACGGCGGTGCTGCCGCCTCCCCTGACTTGAAGGCGAGCCTGGCCACGATCACGGCCTTAAATGTCAGTCCCCGCTGAGACAGTTGTCCTATGGAAGCCATTGGGAAGCATGGAGCGGACATCGCGGGCGGGACTGACGTCTCCGGCCTGAATGCTGCTGCTCCGCTGCGGGGCCGCGGGCTTCACAGCGTTCCGGCCGCGGCTTCCCCGTCCAGCGCCCGTATCGAGGGCACGTCCGACGGCGGCGCTGCGCTGGCAACTGCTGACCTGCGGGCGGGCCTGATGCTCCTGGATTCCGCAGTCGCTGCGGCGGAGGAAGAGCTCGCCGCAGCCAGTTTCCCTGAAGCAGCCGACTTCGCAGAACTCACAGAACAGCTCTCCCGCCGCATCGAATACCTTCAGCTACAGGCTGCCGCGGCCGTGGAACGCACGCGGGCCGAGGCGATCAGCGCCGCCGAAGCAGCCAACCGCGCGGCCGGCTGGACCACAGGCTGGGGCAATGAACCCGAAACCGCTGCAACCCCAGACGCTCAGCCCTCCCAGGCCGCCGCCGTCGGCAGCCCTGCTGAGGCCCCGTCTTCGGCTGACCCGCTGACGGTCCCTACCCGTGCGGTGGCATGGTCCCCGGCCGACGACGGGTCCCGCAACACGGTTGATTTCCTCCGCACCCGGCTTCGCATCAGCAGCGCCGAAGCACGCCGCCGCCTCGCCCTGGCCGGCGACGTGCTCCCCCGCACCGGACTCGCCGGCCGGCCCATGCCGCCCATACACGAGGAAACCGCGGCCGCGCTCACCGCCGGGATCATCTCCTCCCGCGCCGGCACCACCATCACCACCGCCCTGGACAAAGTCCGCCACATCCCCGATCCAGACGCGCTCGCCAAAATGGAACGCAACCTCACCCAAACCGCGATCGAAAACGACCAGGACTTCCTCACCCGCATCGCCCACCGCTGGATCGACGCCCTCGACCAGGACGGCACCGAACCCTCCGAAGAAAACCTCCGCCACCGCCAAGGCGTCTTCATCCGCCCCAAACGCGGCGGCCTCTACCACCTCGAAATCCACGCCACCACCGACCAATACGAAGTCCTCACCACCGTCATGAACACCGCCACCAACCCCCGCACCACCACACCCGACACCACCAGCGCCGCGGACAATAACGGAAGCGGCGCCGGCAACAACCTCCCCGACGGCGGCGGCAACGACAGCTATGGCGACGGCGAAAACACGGGCAGCGCCACGGCGGGTTCCGATCTTGACGCTGCATTCAACAGCACCTACCTCCCGGACCTCGACCGGCGCACCCTGGCCCAACAACGCCTCGACGGCCTCGTCGGCGCCAGCAAGGCGGCCCTCGCCACCGGAACCCTGCCCACCACCGGAGGACTCCGCCCCCAGGTCATGGTCACCGTCTCCTACCAGGACCTCCTCAACAGCATCCAAACCACCGCAGCCAACGGCCCCCGCTACAACAGAAACCGCGCCAGCACCCGGCCAACAAACAGCCCCGCACCAACAAACGACACCGGGCACACCACCACGAACCAGCCACCAGGCACCCCCGGCTGGCCGGCCACCGGTCCAGCACTCCTGCCGGGCACCTGGCAGGTCAGCCCTCCCGAACCGCTCGCAGCCACCACCGCGGACATCTGCCAAACCAGCGGTCCGGAATCGCCAACGGAAACCGGGCAAACCGGCGACGCCGGATCCTCGCCCGATTCGGCTACCGGCCCGGACAAGAGGCCCGGCGGCGAAAACCAGCCCGCCCCCGCAAACAGGCTCTCCGGCATCAACCAGCCAGGCATCAATTCGCCAGGCATCAACTGGGCAAGCGCCGGGTTCAACGGCCAACCCGGCGCACCCACCGGCAGCGGGACCTTCACCTACACCGGCCCCGTCACCGCCTCCACCATCCGCAAAATCGCCTGCGACGCCGACATCATCCCCGTCCTCCTCAGCAGCCAAGGCCGCATCCTCGACATCGGCCGCACCACCCGGATCTTCCCGCCCCACATCCGCAAAGCCCTCAACGCCCGCGACCAAGGCTGCGCCTTCCCCAACTGCACCATCCCCGCCACCTGGTGCGAAGCCCACCACATCACCTACTGGTCACAAGGCGGACCCACCAGCACCGACAACGGCGTTCTCCTCTGCACAGCCCACCACCACCTCATCCATAAAGAACAGTGGAAAATCCACATCAAAAACGGCGTCCCCTGGTTCATCCCGCCACCCCACATCGACCCCCGCCAACAACCCCGGCAAAACCACCACCACAAAACATGAACACCCGGAATGACGCCGCGTTGAACGGCGGGCAGAGCCGGCCGGGCTAAAGCTGCCACGGGCTGCCGGACGCTCAGTGCAGCCCAGACAGTGCTTACAGCTTGCCGATTACCACTGTTGCGTCCAGTTCAGCTGAGCAGGCGATTCGGGGGCCCAGTCCCCCACCGGCCATGGCCGCCGCAGTAAGAGGTGCCTGTCGCCGGCTGGTCTCGATGAGAAGGTGCCCGCCCGGACGGAGCCAGGCAGCCGCTTCCGCAATCACCCGGCGCTGGATGTCGAGCCCGTCCGGCCCTCCATCAAGCGACACCCGTGGTTCATGAACGCGGGCCTCACGGGGCATGCTGCCGATGGACGCCGTGGGAACATACGGCGCATTCACCGCGAGAACGTCAACGTTCCCTCTGAGCCGGGCAGGCAGCGCCGCGTACAGGTCACCCTCATGGACCACGCCACCCAAGGGGAGGACGTTGAGGCGGGCACAACGCACGGCGGCGGGGTCGACGTCGGAAGCATGGACCTCAATGCCGGGCCACAGTTCTGCCAGCGCGGCGCCTACGGCTCCGGAGCCGCAGCACAGATCTACAACAACCGGCGCGGCGGACGAAACGGAATCCGCGGACGGCACGGGATCCGCGGGCGCAGTGCCGAGAAGTGAAGCAGCTTCGCGGACCAGCAGTTCCGTCCGGCGGCGAGGCACGAAAACGCCGGGCTCCACCCTGATCCGAAGACCGCAAAATTCAGCCCAGCCGAGAATATGCTCAAGCGGAAAGCCGTCGATCCGCCGCTGCACGGCGCTGATCAGCTCAGCGGGACCATGGCCCGCAGACAGGAGGAGGTCCGCTTCTTCTTCGGCAAAGACGCAGCCGGCGGCGCGCAGCCTGCCGATGACGGTGGAGCGGGAAAATGGCGATTCAACAGGCATGGAGGCGTCCTTCACTTGAATGATGGGCGCTCCGTGCATTCGTCCGGCTAGCCTCGGCGGAGCGGACGGCGGCGGGCAGGGAGAGCCCCAGCTGGCATTGCGTGGATTGTCCTCACCTCCCGGGTAGTGCTGCACTCAAAACTGGCACTGCAAAATTTATGTTATCCGACCCCGGATCCGGCGATTCTTGGCAGGATGGAACGATGACCCACAGCGGAAACCACACCCTCATCTGGACCGGCTCCTACACGGCGGACAGCGGAGGCCACGGAGCAGGCATCGGGGCCGTATCGTCCGGCGCTGACGGGGCACTGACCTGGCTCGGGACAGCCGCAAAGGCGGATTCGCCGTCGTTCGTGGCAGTGCACCGCTCACTGCCGATGGTTTACGCCGTCGGGGAGAACGCCAAGACCGTCCAGGCGTACCGGCGCCGCGGAGAGTTCAGCCTCGAACCCGTCGGGGAGCCCTGGCCTGCGGGCGAAGCGGCCTGCCACGTCAACGTCGACCCCCATGGCAAGTTTCTGGTCGTCGCGTGCTGGGGCGACGGCCAGGTATTGCTCTACGAACTGGAGGACGACGGCGGCTTCGCCCGCCGCCTTCCGGCGGCGCCATCCAGCGACCCGCACCGGGACGAGCGCCCCAGCCGGGCCCACGCCAGCCTGGTCCTCGCAGACGGACGCATCATGACCACGGACCTGGGCCACGATCTCCTCCGCGTATGGAACTGTGTCCCCGGGACTGGCCTGGTGCTGGACCATGAGCTGGTGCTTCCGAAGGACAGCGGGCCCCGCCACCTGGTGCAGCACCCGGACGGAACGGTCTTTGTGGTCTCCGAGTATTCCATCGAAGTCTTTGCGGTCCGGGCCGCCTCGGCAGCGGGAAAGTTCGAGCTGGCCAGCCGGGGGCCCGCGACGTCCGACGGCGCCAAAGAGGGTGATTCTGCCGCCGAAATTGCGTTGTCGGCGGACGGGCGGTTCGCATATGTCGGAACCCGGGGAACCAACCGCATCAGCGTACTGGAAGTGACCTCATCCGCAGAGGGCAGCGCGCTCAGCCCGCTGGCCGATGTCCCCAGCGGCGGCGACTGGCCCCGCCACCACCTGGTCCGCGGCGAATGGCTGCACGTGGCCCATGAGCGGTCCCACGACATCACCACCTTCCGGCTGGACACCGCCACGGGTCTTCCGCATGGCCCCGTTCACCGCCTCGTTGCGGGTTCCCCCACGGCCCTGATTGTGGCAAGCTAAGCCGCAATCGACAAAGCCATTACAGCGTCAGTCATTTCCAATACGGCGTCATCACAGGGGGTGGTGGCCGGGCCTGCCTTGGCTGAGTCGGCAGTCTAACGCCGGGCCTCCCCGCCCGGACAAGCAGCGTTGCTTTGCGGAAGGTCTCACATGTTCACCGTCCCTCGCCTCCATCCGTCACGCCGTAACAGCGGGCCCGCCAAGCCAGCCCTCGCAACCGTCGCAGCGGCGGGCGCGCTCCTCCTGCTCGCCACATCGGCCCCAGCTGCCCAGGCAGCCCTGCCAACCTCAGCTCCCGCCCAAGCGGCCGTCGCCGGCAAGAGCCCCGCGCCGCCGTCGGACCCCAAACCGTCCGGCACCAAACCCTCCGGCACTAAACCGGGAACAGCGGCCCATTCGCTCCGCGCTCCGGTCTCGGACGAGAACTTCTACTTCGTCATGGCGGACAGGTTCAGCAACGCCGACGCCGGCAACGACGACGGCGGGCTGGGACCGGATCCGATGGTCTCCGGCTTCGACCCCACCCGCAAGGGCTTTTACAACGGCGGGGACCTGGCCGGCCTGCTCAACAAAATCGACTACATTCAGGGGCTGGGGACCACGGCAATCTGGCTGACGCCGAGCTTCAAAAACAAGGCGGTGCAGCGCGAGGACAACTCCGCCGGCTACCACGGCTACTGGATCACGGACTTCACCCAGATCGATCCGCACCTGGGCACCAACGCTGAGCTGAAAGCGCTTATCGACGAGGCACACTCCCGTGGCATGAAGGTCTACTTCGACATCATCACCAACCACACCGCGGACGTGATCGGCTATAAGGAGGGCGCCCGCACCGGCTACATCTCCAAGGACAAGGAGCCATACCGCACCGCAACGGGCGAACCCTTCGATGACCGGGATTTCGCCGGCAGCGCGGGCTTCCCCAAGCTCGACGCCGGGACCTCCTTCCCGTACACGCCCGTGCTTGATCCGGCGGAACAGAACCTCAAGGTTCCTGCCTGGCTCAACGACCTGACGCTCTACCACAACCGCGGCGACACCACCTTTGCCGGCGAAAACGCCTACTACGGCGACTTCTTCGGCTTGGACGACCTGTTCACCGAGCACCCCACCGTGGTGGCCGGCATGACGGAAATCTACGAGACGTGGATCCGGGACTTCGGCGTGGATGGTTTCCGCATCGACACCATGAAGCACGTCAATGACGAATTCTGGCAGCAGTTCGGTCCGGAGGTCCTGGCCTATGCCAGGGAGCACGGCAAGGACGAGTTCTTCATGTTCGGCGAGGTCTTCGACACGTCCAAGAGCTTCACCTCCCAGTTCACCACCCGCAACAAGATGCAGGCCGTGCTCGACTTCCCGTTCCAGGATGCGGCCCGGAATTTCGCCTCGCGCAGCCAGGACGCCCAGCAGCTTAAGGACTTCTTCGCCGCGGACGACTGGTACACCGATGCCGATTCCAACGTCTACCAGCTGCCCACCTTCCTGGGGAACCACGACATGGGCCGGATCGGCAGCTTCATCAGCACCGACAACCCGGACGCGAATGACGCCGAACGCGTGGCCCGCGACCAACTCGCCCATGAGCTGATGTACTTCTCCCGCGGAAACCCGGTGGTCTACTACGGCGACGAACAGGGCTTCACCGGCCCCGGCGGGGACCAGGACGCCCGCCAGACGCTGTTCGCCAGCAAGGTGCCTGACTACCTCGATGACGACCTGCTCGGCACCACCGCCACGCACGCCACCGACAACTTCAATCCCGGGCATCCCCTGTACGCCAAGATCAGCGAGCTCGCGGCGCTGGCCAAGGAGCACCCCACACTCCGGAACGGGGCGCACCAGAACCGGCACGCCTCCGACGGGGCAGGCATCTACGCGTTTTCCCGCACGGACGCCACGGACCAGCGCGAGTACGTGGTGGCGCTGAACAACAGCGAGGAACCGCAGACTGCCGCTGTTCCCACGTACATCGCCAAGCGCAACTACAGCCTCATCTACGGCGATGCCGCCGGAGAATCCAGAACTTCCGCCGACGGCAAGTTGACCGTCACAGTGCCGCCGCTTTCCGCCGTCGTCTACCAGTCCTCCGGCCGGATTCCCCGTGAGAAGACGCCGCCTGCCGTCGCGCTGCAGCCTCCGGCCTCCGCGGCCGCCACGGGCACGTCCGCCGGAGACAACGGGCGGATCCAGGTGACGGCGGACGTCCACGGCAGCTCGTTCTACGAGGTCACCTTTGAGGCCAGGACGCCCGGCGGCCAGTGGGAGCGCGTGGGCACCGACGACACCGCACCCTACCGCGTGTTCCACGACGTCACGGCGCTCGATCCGGGCACTGGGGTGGAGTACCGCGCGGTCGTCCTGAACAATGCAGGCCGCTCGTCGGTCAGCGCTGCCCGCTCCGCCGTGGTACCGGACCCGGTGCTGACCATCCAGCAGCCTGCCGAGGGCAGCACCGTGGAGGGAGACGTGGAAGTGGTGGCCACGGCGGATCCGGAAAGGGCAAGCCACGTGGTGCATTTTGAGCGCAGTATCGCGGGCGGACCATGGACGGCCATCGGATCCAATGATGACTCGTCGCCCGCCTACACGGTCATCGACGGCCTGGCGGCGCTGGACGTCGCCGATGGAACCGAAGTGCGATACCGGGCGAAGCTCAGCGGATCAAGCGTGGTGAGCAACGTACGGACGGTGGTGGTCGGCGCCACGCCGCAGCCCGACTCGGTCACCGTGGCGGGAAGCCTGAACAGCGAGATGGGCTGCCCGGGTGACTGGCAGCCCGAGTGCAGGGCCGCATTCCTGGCCTTCGATCCGGCTGACCGCCTGTGGAAGCTCACGGCCGACCTTCCGGCCGGCCGGTACGAATTCAAAGCCGCCATCAACGGCTCCTGGACTGAGAATTACGGCCAGGACGGCGCCCTGAACGGCTCCAACATCGTGCTGGATCACGACGGCGGCCCTGTCACCTTCCGGTACAGCCACACCACGCACCTGATCACGGCGGGCTAGGGACCGGGGCTCCCGCCTGCCGGGCGGGAGCCCCGGACGTCACTGCCGCATTGCGTCTTCGACAGCCGAGAGCAGGGAGTTGAACCGCTCGTCTTCCTCCAGGCTGTCGATCAGCACGGGGTCCCCGTCGGAGTTGGCCAGCGGCACCTGCCAGTTGGGGTACTGGGCCGAGGTGGTCCCGGGCTGGTTCTGCACCCGGCGTTCGCCCACCGCGTCCACCAGCGCCACACCAAGAAGGACCGACGGGGTTTGCGCGAGCAGGCGGTGCAGGGCCTCGATCCGCTCCTGTTCGCTGCCGGCATCGCCGGCTGGAAGCAGGCCCCGCTGCCTGAGCAGGTCCATCATTTTCTCCAGCTTGGCATTGTGCTCCAGGCGCTCGTCCTCGGCCGAGCGCTGCAGCAGCCCCAGCTCGTTGCGCAGCGTCACGTGGTCCCCGGCGAGGTAGCCGGCGGTTGGCGGGAGGTCGTGCGTGTTCACGCTGGAGAGCGCCTGCAGCCGGTACTTTTCAGGCGGCAGCGGCGCGTCGCCGTCGTTCTCAAACCACAGGATCGACGTGCCCAGGATGCCGCGCGCCGCGAGGTAATCCCGGACCCACGGCTCGAAGGTGCCGAGGTCCTCGCCAATGACCACGGCTCCGGCACGGTGCGCCTCCAGGGCAAGAATGCCGATCATGGCGTCGTGGTCGAACCGGACATAGGCGCCGTCCGCCGGCGAGTTTCCTTCCGGCACCCACCAGAGCCGGAAGAAGCCGAGGATGTGGTCCACCCGGATGCCGCCCGAATGCCGGAGCACCGTGGCGAGCATCTCCCGGAACGGCTTGTAGCCGGCTTCGGCAAGCCGGGTGGGGTGCCACGGCGGCTGGTGCCAGTCCTGCCCCAGCTGGTTGTACATGTCCGGCGGTGCGCCGACGCTGACGCCGGGCGCGAGGACGCCCCGGAGCGTCCAGGCATCGGAGCTCTGGAGGTCCACGCCGACAGCGAGGTCGTTGACCACGCCCAGGCGCATGCCGGCCTTGCGGGAGGCGGCCTGGGCGGCCTCGAGCTGTTCGTCGCAGAGCCACTGCAGCCAGCGGTGGAACTCGATCCGGTCCGCCAGTTCGCCCCTCAGTTTCTCCGCGAACGGCGAGCCGAGCGCAGCTGTTGGGTCGATCCACAACGGATCATCGGCGTCGAGGTCCTCACGGATGGCGCACCAGAGGGCAAAGTCGTCCAGGCCGGCGCCGGCCAACCGGCAGTACTCCTCGTACGCCCGCTGCCGTGAGGGCGAACGGCTGACACCAGATATCAGCTCAAGCGCTGCGAGCTTGGCGGCGTAGACCTTGTCCCGGTCCAGCCGCGTGGCGTCCTTGTTCAGCTTCCGCGACTGCTTCATGAGGCTGTGGACGAGGGACTGCTTCTTCGTATTCAGGTACGCCAGCTCCGGAATGGCCTCAATCCGGAGGTACAGGGGGTTGAAGAACCGGCGGGTCGACGGGGAATACGGCGACGGCTCCAGGGGCGGCACGGGATCAGCCGCGTGCAGGGGATTCACCAGCACGTAGTCGGCCCCGTGCGCGCCCGCCACCGCCGCCAGCTCGGCGAGGTCGGCAAAATCGCCCACACCCCAGGACCGTTTGGAACGGACGGAGTACAGCTGCGTCGCCAGGCCCCAGCCCCTGCGCTGCTCGAGGCCGGCAGCCGTGGCCAGCCGGGCGGGAGTCACCACCAGCGTCGACTCGGCGGCAACCCCGGCCGCTTCCGCATGCAGCGTATGCCAGCCGAGCCCGGTGTTCTGGGGCACGGCGAATGTGGCCCGGCCCGTCAGGATGCCGTCCACTTCACGTGGCTCCGCCCATTCGTCCTCCTGGACGGCGTCGAGCCGTCGCCCGTCCTCGGTGACGGCCCAGACACGGACGGATGATCCGTGCGGGACATGGACGAACACCTCCCCGAGTGTCCCCTCCTGAAGCACGACGGCGGGCGGCAGCATCCGCCGCCAGGGCGCCAGTTCCGCTTCGGCCAGTTCGTGCTCAATGAGCTGGTCAGTGTCCGCGTCGACCCCCAGCGCGGCCAGGACGTGGATCAGGGTACCGGCCGCGACCTCATACGGTTTCCCGTCCCACCCCTGGTAGGTGGTGCCCACACCGTACGCCTCAGCCAGCCAGCGCAACAGTTCGGGATTGACCGCGGTGTTGGCTGCCGGTACTTCATTGCCCAGCGGCGTTTCAGTGGGAGAGCTTTCAGGGGAATGGGTTCCAGGGGAAATCCCGTGCTGCTGGCTGGGAGCCTTCATATGTCCGCCTCGTCTGCTGTTATCGGCCCGAAACTAACGCTGCTGCCCGTCGCGGCCGGCCGCTTTCAGCGCCCCCGCAACTGCTGGTTCCGATTATTGCAGGCTGCGCCGGTTCCATGGCTCAAGCCGGAGCGACTCAAGCGGCAGTGCAGGCCTTCTGCAGTTCCTGGACCGATTCGCCGGGAACCTGGTCGCCGGCCTGCGCGATCGCCTTCAGGGGACCGGTGATTTCGGCCGGCACGCCTGCCGTCTCCGCGCCGGCGACAAGGCCCGTCAGTGCAGCCTTGTCCGAGGCGCTCACCAGGCCGTCCTCGATCAGCTTGCAGATCTGGCCCTTCACCTGCTCGGCCGCCGCGTTGGCAACTTGTGACGCCGCCGAGCTCGCCGCGTTCTGTGCTGCTTCCTCAGCCTGGGCGCAGCCCGTCAGCAGGACGGCGGCGGAAAGCATGGACATGGCAAGGAGGCTGCGTTTCATGTTTCCACCCTAACAAGGCCGGTTTCGACGCAGCTCAACACTCCGTTCCTGACAACGGTGTCTGGGCGCAGGGAAATTCTTTCCTAGGGGAACGAAGACTGGAAATTCAGGCGCAGGGATCCGTTGACTTGTCTTGCGGACATCCCCTAGCGTTCCACTCACTGACAACGTTGTCTAACCGCCCGGGAGTTTGAGGTAAGGGCAGAAGGCACGCGCGATGAAGGGCGACCCCAGCACAATGCATCAGAAAAAAATCAGCAGCCTCCAATTATGTACCGCGCTGACCGTGGCAGGGCTCAGCCTGGCCGCGGTTCTGGCCGGAGCAGGAACAGCCACGGCCGCAGGGACTGCCGGCGACGAGCAGTTCCGGCCGGCCTACCACTACACGCCGCAGCAGAACTGGATGAACGATCCCAACGGAATGGTGTTCTACAAGGGCGTCTACCACCTCTATTACCAGCACAATCCTTTCGGCAACCAGTGGGGCAACATGTCCTGGGGCCATGCCACCTCTACGGACCTCGTGCACTGGAAAGAGCAGCCACTGGCCATCGCCACGGACGACCAGCAGGACATCTTCTCCGGCAGCGTCGTGGTGGACAAAAACAACACCTCTGGCCTCGGCACAGCAGAGAACCCTCCCCTGGTGGCCATCTTCACCAGCGCCTACAAGGATGCCTCGCCCTACAGGGGGCTGCAGGCGCAGTCCCTCGCGTACAGCGTGGATGAGGGCCGGACCTGGACCAAGTACAGCGGCAACCCGGTACTCAACCGCAACTCCGCCAACTTCCGCGACCCGAAAGTGTTCTGGTACGACTCCCCCGGCGGGGGCGGCTACTGGGTGATGGCCGCCGTCGAAGCCACGGAGCACAAGGTCCTGCTGTACAAATCCGGCAACCTCAAGGACTGGACACAGCTCAGCGAGTTTGGCCCGGCCAATGCCACGGGCGGCCTGTGGGAATGCCCGGACCTGTTTCCGCTTGCCGTCGACGGCGACCCCGCGAACGTCAAATGGGTGATGGTGGTGAACATCAACCCCGGAGGCGTGGCCGGAGGCTCGGCCGGGCAGTACTTCGTGGGCAATTTCGACGGCACCACCTTCACGTCGGAAACCACGAAGCCCGGTGGCGCGTTGCCCGCAGGCACATCCCTGGCAGGCTTCAATGACGGCACGTACAACGGCTGGACGGTCAGCAACGAACCCGGCAACCTGAAAGAGGGGCCGTTCGCCGGAGCCCCGGCCTCCGGCACGCTCGCCGGCCAGAACCCCGTCACCGGCTTTGCCGGCGCCGGGCTGGTCAATTCGTTCAACGACGGCGACTGGCCGGTGGGATCAATGGACTCCCCCGAATTCACGGTCGACAGCGACTACCTGAACTTCCTCGTGGGCGGCGGCCAGCACCCGCGGGTTTCGGACAAGCTGGACAACACCCCGCCGCCCGGGGACCTGCTGTTCAACGGCTTTGAGGTCCCGGACGGATCCACGCTGGCCGACGCCGGATGGGCAGGAACCGGGGACCTGGAACCCCGGTTCCAGCCGGCAACCGCCGGAGGCGACTTCTATATCGGCGCCAAACGGATCAACACGTTTGAGACGGGCGGGGCACCCGGCGACGACAGGCAGGGAACCCTGACGTCGCCGTCGTTCACGGTAAACCGGAACTTCATGAGCATGCTGGTGGGCGGCGGACACCGCACGGCAGGTTCCGGGCAGACGCTGGAAGTCCAGCTGCTGGTGAACGGCACCGTGGTGCGCACCCTCGCCGGGGACGACGCGGGCGCCCTGAACTGGAAGGGCTGGGACGTGTCCGAATTCGCGGGACAGCAGGCACAGCTGCGGGTCGTGGACCAGGCCACAGGCGGGTGGGGACACCTCACGCTGGACCACGTCATGCTGACGGACCAGGCCGCAGTGCCCCGTTCCGACGAGACCACCGTCAACCTCGTAGTGGACGGCAAGGTGGTCCGTACAGCCACCGGGGCCAACAGTGAGGTCCTGGACTGGGCTTCGTGGAACGTTGCCGAGTTCCGGGGGCGGAAGGCCAGCATCCGCGTCGTGGACAACAACCGCTTCGGGTGGGGCCACATCCTGGCGGACGAGTTCATCGCCTCGCCGCGGCCGGCCACGCCGAGGCTGCAGACCTATGACTGGCTGGATTATGGCCGGGACTACTACGCGTCCGTGTCCTTCAGCAACATGCCTCAGGACAAGCGCGTCATGCTCGGCTGGATGAACAACTGGGACTACGCCAACAGCATCCCCACCTCGCCGTGGCGCAGCGCCATGTCGCTGCCCCGCGAAGTGGCACTGACGCAGACGGCCGACGGTCCGCGCCTGACGCAAAAGGCGGTCCAGCAGGTGGATGGCCTGGGCACAAAAGAAACCTACGCGGAAAAACGCGCCCGGAACATTCCGGCCGGCACCCATCCGCTGCCGTCCGCCGCGTGGGGCGACGTCCAGCGGATCGACGTGACCTTCTCCCCCGGCTCAGCGTCGAAGGCCGGGATCACGGTGCTGGGGAACGGCGGCAAATCGACCATCATCGGCTATGACAAGGCCGCCGGAGAGCTGTACGTGGACCGGAGCAACTCCGGCAGCACGGACTTCCATCCGCTCTTTGCCTCGGTTGAGTCCGCCCCGGTGACCGTGGATGGCAGCGGCAACGTGACGCTGCGGATCTATGTCGACCGGTCCTCCGTGGAGGTCTTTGCCCAGAACGGCCTGCGCACCATCACGGACCAGGTCTTCCCGGAACAGGCCGCTTTCCAGCAGGACGCCAACCAGGTGGCGCTCTTTGCCGAAGGCGGCACCGCCCGGCTGAAGTCGCTGTCTGTCACGCCGCTCAGCCAGTCCATGTTCCAGGCAGCCCAGTTGCCGGCCAGGAACGGGAAGTAGAGGCCAGGCTGCAGCCGGTCTAGTGGACCGGCTGCAGCCAGGTCAGCACCGAGCCGTCCTCCTCGATATGGTCCGCGAGCTCCCCGTTGAACCGGGCGCCGTAGTCGGCGGAAATGTGCTCCTGGAACGCTGCATCGTCCTGATAGACCTCGAACACGAAATACTCCCTGGGATTGTTTTCCCGGGTGTACGGCAGGAAGAGCTGGTTGCCCGGCTCGTTGCGAACCTGCTCGGTGAGCTCGCGCATCATCTCGGCAACGCGTGCTTCACTGCCGGGCTTGACCGTGAATTCGGCGTAGAGCGTCTTGGTCATGAGTTCTCCTGTTGGTGGGTGTTGGCGTGCAGGGGTCTAGTCAGTCGGAAGGTTTATTCAGCCGGGCGGTTCATTCAGCCGGTCGCAGTTCGCCGGAGCCGCGGGTAATGAGCTCGGAGGGGACCACGTAGGTTTCCGGAGCGCTGTGGTCACCGTCGATCCTGGCCAGCAGACGCTCGGCGGCCAGTTTCCCGATCCGGTCGGGGTGCTGCGCGATGACGGTAACGCCCGGTTCCATCATGTCCGCCAGGGTGAAGTCGTCGAAGCCGACGAGGGCAACGCGCTTGTTCAGCCCGAGTTCCTTCAGGGCCCGCATCACGCCGAACGTCACCAGGTTCTGGCTTGAGAAAATGGCCGTGGGCGGGTCTTCGCCATTGAAGAGCTCCAGGGTGGCCAGGCGTGCCGACTCCTCGTCGTGCAGCCCTTCGCGGACCGGAACCGAGGACGCCGGTATCCCTGCGCGGCCGAGTTCCTCGGTGAAGCCGCGGCGCCGCTCACGGGCCGTCTGGATGTCGGCGCGGTCGCCGAGGTACGCGATGCGGGTGTGGCCGTGCGAGATCAGGTGGGAAGCGGCCTTGGCGGCGCCGACAGCGTTGTCCGTCACCACCGCGTCCGCCTCGATGCCTACGGGTTCGCGGTCGATGAAGACGATGGGCAGGTCGCGGGAGTGCTCGGGAATGACATAGGCCTGGCTCTTGGCGATAGGGGTGAGCACCAGCCCGTCCACGCGCCTGCCGAGGAACGCCGTCACCAGCGCCCTCTCCCGCTCGGCGTCATCGTCCAGGCTTGCCGCGAAGACCGCGATTCCGCGGACAGCCAGGGCATCCTCCATGGCGCGGTGGATCTCGCTGCTGAACGGGTTGGCGACGCTCGGCAACAGGAGCCCGATGGAGAGCGTCTGCCGGCCGGAGCGGCGCAGGCTGCCTGCTGCCATATCCAACTGGTAATTCAGCTGCTGCGATGCGCCAAGCACGCGCTGCCGGGTGGCTTCCGAAACGCCTGGCTCGTCGTTCATCACCCGCGACACCGTCTTAATCCCGACGCCGGCCAGCGCGGCGACGTGGCGCATGGTGGGCCGGCTCTTCGCCCCCTCGGGCTGGTAACGATTCGACATCGTTGTCATTAATCCATCCTTCATCAATGCATTTGCCTTGACTCTACCTTGTGACGTTGGTTACATGACTCCTGACAACGTTGTCAGCACGGACCAATTTCAGCACAGACCAGTTAAAGACCAGTTACACCAAATGCCCCGAAACCAGGAGATTCAATGTTGAGTTCCAAAGCCCCGCGGACATTCACCCACCGCCTGCTCGCCGCCGGTGCAGTCCTGACCCTCGGCACGCTCAGCCTCACCGCCTGCGGCGGCAGTTCCACCGCCAACTCCTCCGCCGGAGGCTCCTCCTCGGAAAAGGTCGGCGTTTCCCTGATCGTGAAGACCACGTCCAACCCCTTCTTCGTCTCCATGCAGGACGGAGCAAAGAAAGCCGCCGAGGCAGGCGGCGTCGATCTCAAGCTCGCCGCCGGCAAGGCCGACGGTGATGAGGACACCCAGATCCAGGCCATCGAAAACGCCATCTCCAAAGGCGACAAAGGCATCCTGATCACGCCCAACGGCCCGTCCGTCGTCGACGCACTGAAGAAGGCCAAGGACGCCGGCCTGTTCGTCATCGCCCTGGACACTCCGCCGGACCCTGCAGACGCCGCGGACATCACTTTCGCCACGGACAACTTCGCCGCCGGTGAGCTGATCGGCAAGTGGACGGCGGCGCAGCTGGACGGCAAGAAGGCCACCATTGCCCTCATCGACCTGTTCGACGACAAGGTGGTCTCGGTGGACTACAACCGCGACCAGGGCTTCCTCACCGGGCTCGGCATCGACACCGCGGACAAGAAGAAGAACGGCGACGAAGCCAAGACCGGCAAGTACACGGGCGGCAAGGGCGGCGACTACGAGATCGTCGGCAGCCAGGCCTCCCAGGGCGCGGAGGACGGCGGGCGCACGGCCATGGAGACCCTGCTCGCCAAGAACCCGAACATCAACGTCGTCTACACCATCAACGAGCCCGCCGCTGCAGGAGCCTTCGAGGCGCTGAAGTCCGCCGGCAAGGAAAAGGACGTCCTGGTGGTCTCGGTCGACGGCGGCTGCACCGGCGTCGACAACGTCAAGTCAGGAATCATCGGCGCCACCGCCCAGCAGTACCCGGTCAAGATGGCCGAGCTCGGAGTCAAGGCCATCGTCGACCTCGCCAAGACCGGCCAGAAGCCGTCCAACTCCGAAGGCCTGGACTTCTTCAACACTGGAGTGGAACTCGTGACGGACAAGGCCGCCGACGGCGTCAAGAGCATCACGACGTCGGACGCGTCCCAGATCTGCTGGGGCAAGTAGCCGGACATGACAGGAGCAAACATGACCCAGCAACAGACGGCCGGTCCGCCCGCCACCGGGCACGGCGACCTGGCCGAGGAATTCCTCGACCGCCAGACCACGCTCGGCCGGGTCCGCAACGTCCTCCACCGGTATCCCGCCCTCAGCCCGGCCATCGTGCTGCTCGTGGCGGTGGTGGTCTTCGGCCTCCTCAACGACCGGTTCCTGCGGTTCGAAAACCTCTCCCTGATCACCCAGCAGGTCTCCGTGGTGGGAACCTTGGCGATCGCGCAGACACTCATCATCCTCACCGCGGGAATCGACCTTTCCGTCGGTGCCGTCATGATCCTCTCATCCATGGTGGTGGCGCAGCTCGCCGTGGGCGGCGGCATTCCCGCCCCGCTCGCCCTGCTGACCGGGCTCGTGGTGGGCCTCGGAGCCGGCGCCCTCAACGGCTTCCTCGTCACCAGGTTCAAGCTTCCGCCGTTTATCGTCACCCTCGGGACGCTCAACATCTTCATCGCCGTCACGCTGCTGTACTCCGGCGGTTCCACCGTCCGCGGATCCAGCATGCCCGCCCTGCTCACCTGGACCGGCAGCACGTTCCCCCTGGGACCGGTGCGCATCTCCACCGGGGTGGTCATGATGCTCCTGCTCTACGTCGCGGTGGCCTTCATCCTGGGCAAGACGGCCTGGGGTCGGCACGTCTACGCCGTCGGTGACGACAAGGAAGCTGCCCGCCTGGCCGGCATTCCCGTCAACCGGGTCCTCATGAGTGTCTACCTCGCCGCCGGAGCCGTCCTGGCCATGGGTGCCTGGCTTCAGATCGGCCGGACGAACGCAGCCAGCCCGAACGCGGGGGTGGACCTGAATCTCGACTCCATTACCGCCGTCGTGATTGGCGGAACCAGCCTCTTCGGCGGCCGCGGCTCCGTCTGGGGTACCCTCCTCGGCGCGCTGATCGTGGGCGTCTTCCGCAACGGCCTGTCCCTGGCCGGACTCGACGTCCTGTACCAGACCCTCGCCGTCGGCGTCCTCATCATCCTCGCTGTGTCCATCGACCAGTGGATCCGAAAGGTGAAATCATGACCGCCACTGACATGCAGCCAGCCGGCACCGAGGTCCGCCAGCCGATCCTCCAGGCCAGGAACCTCGTCAAGACCTTCGGACGCGTGGTGGGCCTGGACGGCGTCAGCCTGGACCTTTACCCGGGCGAGGTCCTGGCGGTCATCGGCGACAATGGGGCCGGCAAATCCACCCTCATCAAATGCCTCACGGGCGCCGAGGTGCCCGACTCCGGCGAGCTGAAGGTGTCCGGGCAGGCCGTGCATTTCCGGCGGCCGCAGGACGCCCGCGCCCACGGCATCGAAACCGTCTACCAGAACCTCGCGGTGTCGCCGGCGCTGGACGTCGCTTCCAACCTGTTCCTGGGCCGCGAGGAACGGCTGGCCGGCCCGCTGGGCAAGCTCTTCCGCGTCCTGGATACCAAGGGCATGCGACGCAAGGCGAAGGAGGAGCTGACCCGGCTGGGCATCTCGACACTCCAGGATGTGACCGTGCCGGTGGAGAACCTGTCCGGCGGCCAGCGCCAGGCGGTGGCCGTGGCCCGCGCCGCGGCGTTCGGCTCGAAGGTGGTGGTCCTGGACGAACCCACCGCGGCCCTCGGCGTCCGGGAATCCAACCAGGTCCTGCAGCTGGTCCGCGACCTGCGGGACAGGGGGCTGCCGGTGATCCTGATCAGCCACAACATGCCGCACGTGTTTGACGTGGCGGACCGGATCCACATTCAGCGGTTGGGCAAGTGCGCTGCCACCATCACCCCGCAGTCCCACAGCATGACTGATGCCGTGGCCATCATGACGGGCGCCGCCACCGCCTGACCACAGGCAACACCCAACCACCCCAATACCCAGCACCAACCTCCGTCCGCGGGCCGAAGCCGGTCCGCGGACGGCTCCCTGAAAGGCCCCACCGTGATCCCCATCTCCAACGCAGGCACCAGCAGTTCCGGAACCGCCAACCTCGCATCCCGGACGGCAACGGCGGAAGTCATTGTCGTCGGTGAAGCGCTGGTCGATGTCGTTGCATCCCCCGACGGAACCGTCGAGCACCCCGGCGGATCGCCGTCGAACGTTGCCTACGGGCTGGGCCTGCTCGGCATCCGGACCGCGCTCCTCACCTCCATCGGCGACGACGACCGCGGCCAGGCCATCGAGGCGCACCTGCAGCGCGCCGGCGTCGCACTCCTGCCCGGCTCCAGGACACCGGGGAGGACGGCGACGGCCACCGCCACACTGGCTGCCGACGGCTCGGCCACCTACGACTTCGACATCCGCTGGGATTTGCCGCAAGCGGCACCGGCGTCCCTTCCCAAGGTGCTCCACACCGGCTCGATCGCCACCTTTCTGGCACCGGGGGCGGCGGCGGTCCGGACCCTCCTGGAACGGGCGCACCGCGAATGCCTGGTGACCTATGACCCCAACGTGCGCCCGGCACTGCTTGGCAGCCAGGCCGAAGCCCGGACGATGTTTGAAGAGCTGGTTCCGCTCACCGACGTGGTCAAGCTGAGCGACGAGGATTCCCGCTGGCTGTACCCCGGCCGGCAGCTTGAGGATGCTGCCGCCCGGATCCTGGAGCTGGGTGCGGGACTCGCGGTGGTCACCCGCGGCTCCGAAGGGTCGCTGCTGGCCACACCGGAGCTGCAGCTGGAGGTGCCGGCCGTCCGGTCCACGGTGGCCGACACCATCGGCGCCGGCGATTCGTACATGGCGGCGCTGATCTATGGACTGCTGGCGCGCGGATCGGACGGCCTGGCCCCGGCCGTGCTGGAAACACTGGGCCGCACTGCCTCGAAGGCAGCCGCGATCACCGTTGGCCGGCCGGGAGCCAACCCGCCCACGGTGGCCGAGCTTCTGGCCGACCTGTCCGAGGACGCGGTTGTCCTTACCGGCTCTGCGGCGGGCGCTTCCGTACACTGACTCCCATGGCATGCCGTATCAGCGAACTTGTCCTCGACTGCGCCGACCCCGAACTCCTCGCGCGGTTCTGGTGCGAGGTGCTCGGCTACGTCGAACTTGACCGGGAGGACGGTGCGATCGAGATCGGCCCGCCCGACGCCGGGTTCGGCGGCCTGCAGCCCACCATCATCCTGAGCCCCAGCAGCGATTCGCGGAGAGGAAAGCTCCCGCTGCACATCGACGTCAATCCCGTCGACCGGGACCAGGACGCCGAGCTGGAACGGCTGCTCGCGATCGGAGCCCGTCCCGCCGACGTCGGGCAGACCGGCGACGAGCAGTGGCACGTCCTGGCCGACCCTGAAGGCAACGAGTTCTGCCTCCTGCGCCGGCGGTTGGAGCCCATCCAGTCCTAGGTGCGACGGGCTGCAACAGCCGCGGCACGCCGGCACCGGGCGCTTTTCCGCCGCCCCTGCAAACCCGCTGCACCCCACAGCAGCAGGAAGGCAGCCACCAGCAGCAGACCGGCATCACCCAGGTCTATGCTGCCCAGCCAGGCAGTTACGGGGTCCTCCAGCCTGAACGCCTCATTGAAAAAGCTGCCGAGGGTTATCAGGGCAACGAAGAGTGCGGACAGGGCCGAGAGCCCGGTGATGACGGCGTTGAACCCGAGCTTCCGCAAGGGATCGTGGATGGCCGATCTGTACATCCGCATCATGGCAACGCCATTCGTCGTGTCGCACAGGGTCATGGCTGCGGTGAAAGCGAGTGGCAGGGCCAGCAGCGCTGCGGGCGAAACGCCCACCAGGGAAGCCGCCGTCGTCATCATCAGGAGTCCGATGGTGGTGGCCGTATCAAAACCGAGCCCGAACAGGAACCCGATCACGTACACGTTCCTGGGCCGACGCACTTTTGACAGAGGCCGGGCCATAAGGCGGGCTATAAAGCCCTTGGCTTCGAGCTCGCCGGGCAGCACTGTTCCGCCGCCGCGGACCCTGCGGTAGGACCTGGCGGCACTGAGAAACGCCGAGCCGTTGAAGATCCCCATGGTTAGCAGGAAGAGGCCGGATGCGCCGCTGCCGATCAGCCCCAGGGCAAGGTTGCCTGTGCTGCCCTCGGTCATGAACCTCCCCGCCAGCGACACTCCCGAAACCACCAGGGCACCGGCCAGGATCACCACGGAACTGTGCCCCAGGCTGAAGGCGAATCCCACGCTTATGGGATCCTGCCGCTGGGCTACGAACTTGCGGGTGGAGTTGTCGATTGCGGCGATGTGGTCCCAGTCGTAGCTGTGCTTGATCCCGGCCAGGTAGGCCGTGAGCACGAGCCCGGACGCCAGCGGCTGCCCCGATGCTGCGGTGCCGGCAACCAGGAGCACGGCGGTGGCAAGGTGCAGGAGGCCCACCGCAGTGAACGTGGCCAGCAGCCGCGTCCGGAGCGGCAACTGCTCACGCTCGCGGTACATGGCGGCGACCTGGGTCAGGGCACGCATCAGTACTTCCTCAGGTTCAGGGGCGCCTGGCTGTACCAGCGCTGACGGAGAAGGTTGCCGCAGCCACCCAACAGGGCATTGAGTTTCTCGGTGCTGTGGGACAGGGACCGGAGCACCAGCGCTGTGATGCCGTCCATTGTGGCACCGAGCGAAACCCCCGTGTAGGCGTCGAACCCTGCCGCCAGCCGGTGCAGTTCGTCAGCGAGCGCCTGGTCCACGCGGGCATCCACCACCACCAGCGAACCAAGGTGGCTGTAGCCTTCCATGAAGCCCGTGCCGGTGACGTCATCGAGCGGCGGGCGGACCAGCAGGTTGTCCAGGGCGAGCAGCCTGGTTCCCCCGTTTGCCTCGACGTGGATCTCGTTGCGGAGCCGCAACTCCTCGTACCGGAAGGAGCCCCCGTCGGGGGACCACCCCGGGGTGATGACCTCTGCCATTACCAGGCTCGACGTCGGGCGCACCGTGATGTGGGTGTTCTGCCGGTAGCTCGCCTCCCGGTAGGCGATGATCTGGTCCGGCACCAGCTCCAGCCGGGACCCCTCGCCGAGCCGGATGGCCATCCGCTGCTCCGCGAATGAACCCGGAGTGCGGTAGATCTTCGTGGCGGACTGCGTGGTGAGCAGCAGGTCGGCCCCGTCCCCCACCTCCACATCCATCAGGTAGAGATCGGCTCCAAGGTAGGCGCCGCCCGGATTCACCACGACGTAGCAGACCTGCCCAGACTCGTCCAAGTAATGCGGCCGCAAAACCCGCAGGGCGCCCCGGTGAAACTGATGCGCCGCGAAGGACCGGCCGGCACGCTCGGCGATGCGCAAAGCGAGTTCCCCCATTGGTACCGGGCCGGCTGAGGCGGCGCGGCCGGCGGGTGGCACTCTCGCCGTCGTGGTCATTCGGCCAGGTCGAGCATCAGGACGTCACGCCTTATCCAGTTGATGACGTGCTCGAGGCCTTCGTCGGTTTTGAGGTTGGTGAAGCAGAAGGGTTTGGTGCCGCGGAATTCCTTGGAGTCGCGTTCCATGATGGCGAGGTCGGCGCCCACGTGCGGGGCGAGGTCTGTCTTGTTGATGATGAAGAGGTCGGACTTGATCATGCCCTGGCCGGCCTTGCGCGGGATCTTCTCCCCCTGGGCGACGTCGATGATGTAGATCGAGAAGTCCACCAGCTCGGGGCTGAAGGTGGCGGAGAGGTTGTCGCCGCCGGATTCCACGAAGATCACCTGCAGGTCCGGGTGCCGCTGCCTGAGCTCCTCGACGGCTGCCGTGTTCATGGACGTGTCTTCGCGGATGGCGGTGTGCGGGCAGCCGCCGGTTTCGACGCCGATGATGCGGTCCTCGGGCAGGATGCCATTGGCGGCCAAAATTTTGGCGTCCTCGATCGTGTAGATGTCGTTGGTGATCGCGGCCATGGAGATCTCTGCGCTCATGTGGCGCGTGAGCCGCTCCACGAGTTGGGTTTTGCCGGCGCCGACCGGGCCGCCGATGCCGATCTTGATGGGTTCAGTCATCTTGTCCTCCTAAGTCAAAAGCACAGTTAACTCATGAACATGCGGGCACGCTGGCGCTCATGCCTCATCTGCGAGATTTCCAGTCCGGGGCTGACCGCCCCGAAGTCGTCCGGCGCCAGGCGGGCGGCCCGCTCGACGGCGGCAGCAACGCCGTCGTGCGCTTTCCGCAGCACCCGCTGGCCCGCGGACTGCCCAAGCGGGATGGCCCGCACAGCATTTTGCGTCAGTGAAGTGACGGTCGCGAACAGATAGGCGGCAATCGCCTCAGCCGGCGGAACCCCCAGGGAACGGGCGACGACGGCGAAAGCCAGCGGCTGATGGCCGACGGACCAGCCCGCGCTCACCAGCGCCCGGTACTCCGCCAGCTCCGGCGACGGAAACACCTCCACCCCGATTTCGATCAGCCGGTTGCCCATCTTGACGCTGGCCTCCCGCACCTGGCGCGGCAAAAGCTGGGCGGTCAGCAACCCATCCAGTTCAGCAACAGGAACGCCCTCATACACGAACCGCATGGCCAACGCATCGGAATAGGTCAGCTGCTGCGAGAGAAACGCCCGCAGCCACCTCGCAAAAGACTCCTCATCGCGCACGAGCCCCCGCTCAATGTAGGTCTCAAACCCAAGCGAGTGCGCGAACGCCCCGGTAGGAAGCGCGGAATCAGTCAATTGCCGCAGCGCCAGCTGGTAACTGGGCACACCCGCCGGAGCCGGAACCGGCTCGAGGGAGTCAGTGCGTGTGTTCGGCATGGCGGAAAGGCACTGGCATCACGCGTTCCTGGCGGTCGTAGGGTGCTCCGACGTGTTTGAGATAGTCCTCGACAGTGTGGTCGTACTGGCACACCATGACCTCGGCACCGTATTCGGACGACGCATCGAAAAACTGTGCCTGCAGGTGCCGGTTGCCGAGGGAATGCGCCACGATGCCCATTTCATGGATGGTCCGGGGTGCGATCACCAGAACGTCGGTGGGCAGCACGGAAATGATGATGACGTTGGTATCGGCCACGTGCAGCACGTCGCCGTCACGAAGGTCCGGCGAGCCGGCAGGAAGCCTGATGCCGATTTCCTTGCCGTGATCGGTGGTGACGCGCTGGATGCGCTTGACCAACTGGGTGCTCGGCAGCACCACCTTTTCACGGTGCATGCCGAAGTAGGAGTCCGCAGGCTCGTCGTGCAGGTTGCCGAGGATCTTGTCGATGATCACGTGAAGCTCCTAGAAGAGGAAGTACCGCTGCGCCATGGGCAGCACGTCCGACGGTTCGCAGGTGACCTCGTCCCCGTCCACACTCACCCTGTACGTTTCCGGATCCACCTGGATGTCGGGCGTGGCGTCGTTGAACTTCAGGTCCGCCTTGTTCAGGGTGCGGATGCCGGAAACGGGCCGGACGATCTTCTCCAGCCCCAGTTCCCCGGGCACGCCCGCGTCGATCGCTGCCTGGGACAGGAACGTGATGGACGACTTCTGCAGCGCCCTGCCGTGGGTGGCGAACATGGGCCGCATGGTGCGCGGCTGGGGCGTGGGGATGGACGCGTTGGCGTCGCCCATCAGGGCGTAGGCGATCTGGCCTCCCTTGAGGACCAGTTCGGGCTTCACACCGAAGAACGCCGGATCCCAGAGCACCAGGTCGGCGAACTTGCCCTCCTCCACCGAACCGATGGCATCAGCCATGCCCTGCGCGATGGCCGGGTTGATGGTGTACTTCGCCACGTAGCGCTTCAGCCGGAAGTTGTCGCTGTCTGCGCTTCCGTGGGCGGCACCGGTGGGGTCCTTGAGGACTCCCCGCTGCTTCTTCATCTTGTCCGCCACCTGCCAGGTGCGCGTAATTACCTCGCCCACGCGCCCCATGGCCTGGGAGTCAGACGACGTGATGGCGAAGATGCCGAGGTCCTGCAGGACGTCCTCCGCGGCGATGGTCTCGGCACGGATGCGGGAATCGGCGAACGCCACATCCTCAGGAATGTCCGGATTGAGGTGGTGGCACACCATGAGCATGTCCAGGTGCTCTTCGATGGTGTTGCGGGTGTAGGGCAAAGTGGGGTTGGTGGAGGCCGGAAGCACGTTCGGCAGGCCGGCAATCCTGATGATGTCCGGAGCGTGCCCGCCCCCTGCGCCCTCTGTGTGGAACGTGTGGATGACGCGGCCGCCGATGGCCCGGATCGTGTCCTCAACGAAGCCGCATTCGTTCAGCGTGTCCGTGTGGATGGCCACCTGCACGTCATATTGGTCCGCCACCTTCAGCGAGGTGTCAATTGAGGACGTGGTGGAACCCCAGTCCTCATGGACCTTCAGGCCCACCGCGCCTGCCCGGACCTGCTCGGCCAGCGGCTCGACGGCCGAAGCGTGCCCCTTGCCCAGCAGCCCGATATTGACGGGAAGCCCCTCTGCTGCCTGCAGCATGCGCTGGATGTGCCATTTTCCAGGGGTGACTGTGGTGGCCTTGGTGCCTTCAGCGGGCCCGGTTCCGCCGCCGACCATGGTGGTGACGCCGCTGCAGAGGGCAGCGGCCACCTGGCCTGCGGAAATGAAGTGGATGTGGCTATCCACTCCACCGGCGGTGAGGATCTTGCGTTCCCCCGCGATGATTTCGGTGCTGGCGCCGATGACGATGTCCACGCCGTCGGAGATCTGCGGGTTTCCGGCCTTGCCGATCCTGAAGATGTGGCCGTCCTTCAGCGCGACGTCGGCCTTGTAGATGCCGGTGTAGTCCAGCACCACAACGTTGGTGATGACCGTATCCGGAACGTCCTCATCCCGCGTGGCCTGGCCGTTCTGGCCCATGCCGTCCCGGATGACCTTGCCGCCGCCGAACACCACTTCCTCGCCGTAATTGGTGAGGTCATTCTCGATCTCGAGGAACAGCCCGGTGTCCGCCAGGCGGATGGCGTCGCCCGTCGTCGGGCCGTAAAGGTCCGCATACTGCCTGCGGGACAATTCGAAGCTCATCGCGCACTCCCGTCCTGGTCACCGGTGTCGCTGCCGTCGTCGAGGCGGCCGTTCACGGCGTTGCTGAGTCCGTGGACCTCACGGCTCCCGGCCAGCCTGACCAGCCGGACGGTCTTCCTGTCGCCCGGTTCGAACCGTGCGGCGGTTCCCGCGGGGATGTCCAGGCGGCGCCCGTAAGCGGCGTCGCGGTCGAATTCCAGCGCCGGGTTCGCCTCCGCGAAGTGGTAGTGCGAGCCCACCTGGACCGGCCGGTCGCCGGTGTTAAGGACGACGACGTCGATCGCCTCCCGGCCACGGTTGATGACCAGCGGTTCAGGACGCAGGACATACTCTCCGGGAATCATGGCCTCCCCTATCGGATGGGATTGTGGACGGTGAGCAGCTTGGTGCCATCCGGAAAGGTGGCCTCGATCTGGACCTCGTGGATCATCTCCGGCACGCCCTCCATGACGTCGTCGCGGGCGAGCAGCGTGGTGCCGTAGCTCATGAGTTCGGCCACGGTGCGGCCGTCCCGGGCCCCCTCGATCAGCTCATAGCTGATGATCGCAACGGCTTCGGGGTAGTTCAGTTTGAGTCCGCGTGCCTGGCGCCTGCGGGCGAGGTCGGCAGCGACCACGATCATGAGCTTCTCCTGCTCACGGGGCAGCAAATGCATGGGGATCCCTTCAATGGCCTGCGGGACGACGTGGGACCCAGACTAAGCCCCATTCGTTTCAGCCACGTTTCGGGAGTGTCAGGTCAGGCTCAGCGGCCGCCGCTGGCTGCGTCCCTGATTCGGGCGAGGATTTCGTCGCTCGACTGAACGGGCTGCCGGTACGTGGTGGACAGGATGCGCAGCATGTCCGCGGCGTCCTGGTTGTCCTCCGAGGCCATGGCGTCCTCCGCGTACGTAACCCGGATGTTGTGGGCGAAGGCGTCCGCAGCCGTCTGGGCGATGCAGTTGTGCGTGGAGACGCCGGCCAGCACCACTTCGTCCGCGCCCCAGTTCCGCAGCCGGGACAGCAGATCGGTGCCCACAAAGGCGCTGTCCCGCGTCTTGCTCAGCTGCGGCAGGCCGTCGGTGGCGAGGCCCGGCACAGCCTCCGCCTGCTTGCTCCCGCGGAAAATGAAGCCCTGGTCGTCGTCCAGCATGCTCAGCGTCCAGGTGGACTTGTCCCGCTCGTGCTCGGTGCCGACCAGCAGCGCCTTGTGTCCCGAGGCCGTGAACCCCTCAAGGAGCCTGTTACAGGAGCTGACCACCCGCTCCTGCTGGTCTGCCAGTTCCGGCGCTTCGAAGAACGCATTCTGCATGTCGATAATGAGCAGGGCAATCATGAGTCACCTTTCCTTCCGCTGCCGGTTCTGGTGAGGTACCCGTACGTGCACCCTGCGAAACGCGCACCGTTAAACGGGGGCCGCAGGCCTAAGGGGCGGAAGCACGGATCCGCAGCTCGAATTGCGCTTCCATATGCACACCACCGGAAGTCTTCTCGGTCCCCTCGATGCGGTCGATCAGCAGCTGCACCGACCGCTCGGCGATCTCGTCCATGCCCGGCGCAACCGTTGTCAGCGACGGTGACGAGAACCGCGCCTCATCAATGTCATCGAACCCGGCCACGGCTGCATCCTCGGGAACCCTGATCCCCCGGATCAGCAGCTCATGCAGCGCGCCAAGAGCCAGCGCGTCGTTTAATCCGAAGACAGCGTCGAACAGCTGGCCGCCCTCAAGCAGGCGCCCCACTGCCGACGCGCCACCGTCACGGCGCCAGTCCGCGGGCACAATCAGGGCCGGATCAAAGTCGACGCCGGCCTCGGCCAATGCCTCCCGGTACCCGGCCAGCCGAAGGCCGGGCGAACCGAAACTGTCCGCGGGTGCGGCACCGATAACGGCAATACGACGGCGGCCTCCCGCCAGCAGGTGGGCTGTCATAGCCTTGGCCGCGCCCACGTTCTTCATGGTGACGAGGTCGAACCGCGGGTCGTCGATATGCTCGCCGAGCATCACGAGAGGTTTGGTTCCGCGCCGTGCTGCCGCCACAGCGTCCGCGTCGAGCACCAAAGGGGTGAACAGGAGCCCGTCCGTCAGCTGGCTTAGGGATCCGTGCAGGGCGCTGAGCTCGTTGGCCCGGGTCGCCGAGGACTGCTCCACCAGAACCCGGTAGTCCCGGGCCGCGGCCGCGGTCATGAGTTTGGAAGCAAGCTCTGCGTAGTACGGCACGGAAAGGTCGGACACCACCAGGCCCAGCATGCGGGACTTTCCGGAACGCAGGCTCCGGGCGGTCAGGTTGGCCTCATAGCCAAGCTCGGAGATGGCCTCGAGCACTTTCTGCCGGGTAGCCGGCCTGATGAACTCATAGTTGTTGAGCACATTCGACACGGTTTTCAGAGAGACTCCGGCCGCACGGGCAACATCGTTCATTGTCACGGCCATGCAAGGCACCTTTCGCGGCAGACCATCGTTCTCGCAAACATCTTTCGATACATCGTTGCAGACTGCTGGCCGGCCCGCCCGCCAAGAATTTCCCAAGGTGCGTCCCCGAACCTTTCTGCAAGGTCTCTTGGCTCTGGGGTTAGGCGACGGCACCTGGTCCCAGCGATAACCGGCGGTGTCCAGATAAGCGGCGGCCACCGGCGGGACCGGTCCGGAAGCGGTGGCCGCGCGGTGCCACCAGCCGGGGCGGCCACCAGGTGACGCGGCAGGACAGGTGGGGAAAATTGCGGCGGAAGGGGGCCGAATTGTTGCAGGGCGCAGGGGGGTCGATCGAGGGATTATCCCCGACGGAACGGCAGTTTGCTCTTGTGGTTTCCCACCACGCCCGCACTGCCCACCGGGGATCCGTTTCCCGGTGGGCAGACGGGGGTCTCGAAGCGGTTGGCGGCGCGGAGGGCCGGGGATCCGGCCTGGAGTTCGTAGCCCGTCTCGGCTCGGGACCCGTCCGCATTACTTCCGAGGTTATTGCGGGCGTGGACGGCGTGGCCGGGGCGGTCGTGCTCTCCACCTGCAACCGGTTCGAGGTGTACTGCGACGTCGCTCCGGGCGCGGATCCGGAAAGCGCCAGGGAGCGGGTACTCGCTGTCATCAGCACCTGCTCAGGTGTTTCCCCGGCCGAGCTCGGCCGGGCACTTCGCTGTCTGTCGGGCACCGCCATGGCCGAGCATCTCTTCGCGGTGGGCGCCGGCCTTGACTCGGCAGTGGTGGGCGAACGGGAAATTGCCGGGCAGCTTCGCCGCTCGCTTGCCTCCGCCCAGGACGCCAAAGCGGCCAGCAGCCCCCTGGTCCGGCTCTTCCAGGCAGCCTCCCGCACCGCCCGCGAGGTCGGATCATTGACGTCCCTGGGTGAGGCCGGCCGCTCCATGGTGTCCGTTGCGCTGGACCTTGCCCTGTCCACGCTCGGACGCAAAGACCTTTCCGGCCTGTCCGTGGTGGTCATCGGCACCGGCGCCTACGCCGGTTCCACCCTGGCGCTTCTGGCGGCCAGGGCGTGCCCGGCGGTGTCTGTTTTTTCCTGGTCCGGACGGGCTGAGGCCTTTGCATCGGCACGGGGCGCCACCGCCCTGTACTCCGAGGACCTGCCGGACGCCATCCGCGGCGCGGATGTGGTGATCGGCTGCAGCGGCCGGGGACCACGGCTCAGCTCCCGCGACTTCCGGTCCTTCCGGCGGGACACCGCCGGCCCGCTCGCCGTCGTCGACCTCGCTTTAAGCCGCGACTTTCAGCGCGATGTGGGCGAACTGCCCGGGCTGGACCTCATCACGCTGGAGCATGTGCTGCTGGCTTCGCCGCCTGAACAGACGGCTGTGGTCCGCCAGGCGCGTGAGCTTGTCCGGCTGGCCGCTGCGAGGTTCGAGGAGGAAAGGCAGGCGCGGCTTCTGGATCCGGCGATCGTAGCGCTGCGTGACCACATGCAGTCGGTCCTGGCGGGCGAAGTGGCGCGGGTGAAGAACCAGCACGGCTGCACGGCCACGGCAGAAGCGGTGGAATTCGCCCTGCGGCGGGTGGTGCGCCAGCTCCTGCACGTGCCCACCACGAGGGCACGCGAGCTGGCCGCGGGCGGCCGGCATGAGGAGTACACCGCCGCCCTTGAGGCGCTGTTCGGGCTGCAGGTGGAGCCCGGTGCTAACGAGCCCAGTGCGAACGAACCCGGTGCGAGTGAGTCCGGTGCGTGCGAGACCAGGAGCCAGCAGGGCTGCCCGGAACGGAAGTGCCAAGAGGCAACGGGCCCTGAGGCCAGCCTCCCAGCCGCGAGCTAAGCCCCGGGCGGCTCGTCTGGGCTGCGGATACTGCGGGCCAAATTTCCTCTGGCAGCGGCTCCTTGGGAGGACTACGTTTGAACCAGCCTTCCAAGCACTCCCCGCCTGCCGGCACAGAGAGGAAGTCCCATGGCACCCCGGCCAACCGCTTCCCACCACGCTTACAAATCCCGGTGCCTTGTGGCCTCGGCGCTGCTGGCGCTCGCAGCAGCCGGGTGCACGGCGCCGGGGCAAAGCACAGTGCCCGGGCCGGGCACAACACCCGGTGAATCCACGGCCCCCGGACAAACCACGGCGGACGGCAGCGCCCGCGGCACGCCACAGTCAAGTCAGCGTTCGCAGGGCGGAGCCGCTAAGGGAGGGGCAGGCCTGGCTCTCCCGCAGGCAGCAGCGGACATCCCCACGATCGTCAGCAACGTCCAGCCTTCAGTGGTGACCATCTTTACCAGGGACGGAGGCCTGGGCAGCGGCGTCGTTTACTCGGAGGACGGCCTGATCCTCACCAATGAGCACGTGGTGCGCGGTAACACCGGCGTGGAAGTGGCCTTTGCCGACGGCAGGCGCGTTGCCGGCACCGTCCGCGCCACGGACCCAATCTCCGATCTGGCACTCGTGGAGGCAAAACGGACGGGACTGCCGGCCGCCAAGTTCCAGTCGGACCTTCCGCGGATCGGTGAACTGGCCGTGGTCATCGGGTCACCGCTTGGATTTGAGAACACCGCGACGGCAGGCATCATCTCCGGCCTGCACCGCGAAATTCCCGGCTCTGCCTCAAGCAGCCAGTCGCTGGTGGACCTGATCCAGACCGACGCCGCAATAAGTCCGGGCAATTCGGGCGGCGCCGTGGTCAACAGCAGAAGCGAGGTGATAGGCATCAGCGAGGCCTACATCCCTCCGTCCGCTGGTGCAGTCGCCCTCGGCTTTGCCATTCCGGCCGCCACTGCGGTCAAGGTGGCAGACCAGCTGCGGGAGGACGGTACGGCGGACCATGCCTTCATCGGGCTGTCGCTCGGCGAAATCACCCAGCAGATCGCCGACCAGTTGGGACTTCCGGACACCCGCGGGGCGCTCGCACTCTCCGTTCCGGACGGCGGCCCGGCGGCAAAAGCCGGCATCCGGCCAGGCGATGTGCTCGTCAGGCTCGACGGCGACGAACTGGCGTCGCCGGAGAGCCTGCTCGCCGCGCTCCGCAGCAAGAGCCCGGGGCAGACCGTCACAGTGGAGTACCGCAGGGGTACGGAGACGCAGGAAACCAAGGTGGAGCTCACTGCCCGGCCGGCGCCCTAGGTGGATCCGGCTCCCTGTCCCGAACAGTGCACGGTCCCGGACAGTGCGTGGGCGGATATAAAAAGTCCCCGGATTCCTGTTGCCAGGAAGCCGGGGACTTTCCACTCTTCGCTAAAAGAGTGGGCCCTGTGGGGATCGAACCCACGACCCACGGATTAGCTGGCGGGAATTGTCCCTGTCTTTCGCTGTCATCAAGAAAGCCCGTATTTACGAGGTAAAACCGGGCAACGCCCTCCGATGGTTGCCCATCGTTGTTCACCGTCTATCGTCGTTTTCGTTGGGTAAACGTTGGCTACTACCCATGTACCCTCGGCTGCTTCTTGCGGTATGCCTCGACGTCGGCCCATGGGATCCGGATGTGGGCCGTGGACTTGCCGGCGCCGGTCTTATACGGCTTCGGGAACACGCCCTGCCGGGCCAGGATCCGGACCGTCTCCGGGTTGAGGTGGATCGCTTCAGCGACTTCTCTAACGGTTAGGTCAGGCTCGCGGCTAGGTATCTTGCTAGTCATGCAGGCAAGTTACAGTGCTATTCAGTTGCTCCCGCGGACCTGACAAGTTCTTGAGCGAGCCTGGGAGAGGTTCCCTGGTAACCCATGGGCACTTTCGGTAAGGCAAGATGAACCCATGACTCCCGAAGAACTTGCCCGAAGGTCGGCCGAGATAGCCGAATCAGCCGCGCACGCCGCATGGTGGTCAGCCGCAGGATCCATTGCCACTGCCGTCTTAACCTTGGGGCTGCTTGTAGGGGCCATTGCAGCGTGGCACACCGCGAAGAAATCTCTGGAGCAAGCGCGGGAGGCCCAGCTCCAGATAAAGCTCGACAGTATCGAGCAGACACGCCCCTTTGTCCACGCCCGCATTGTGCCCGGCCTCGGGGGGCCCAGTTGCTGGGACCTAATAGTGAGCAACTCAGGCAGGTCCAGCGCAGTAGACCTCACCATCGAAACGGACGATTGGCCCGAGAACCACGACACGATTGTTAGGGAGCTTCAGAAGATGTTCTCTACCAGACAGACACTTCCTCCAGGCGTTAATTTGCGCTCGTTCTGGCGCATAGATGCCATGCCGGGCACTACAAGGTCTGACGGCGGCCCTGAGGTTGACGGCATGCCGCGAACGGCAACTTTGACTCTTAGGTACACCAGCCAGGACCCATCAAATCCTCAGTACGAGGACACCTATGTCATCAGCAACGAGAGCATCGGACTCACGCCGGCGGCTTCGACAGGACCAAACCCAAGTCCCCGCTTGTCTGCCGGAGAGGCCAGCCTCCATAAGATGTTGGGCCGCATCGTTCAGAGCATAGGTGAACTGCGGAGGTGAACAAATGAATAGTCCGAGGACCGGACCTGAAGACATGGCCGCAGGGATAAGTAATCTGCTCGGGTCGCTTGCTGGTGCTATCACCGGACACGCTGTCGCCGGCCCCACTGGAGCAGTCACTGGAGCACTCGTTGCTCCGATTATTGAGGAGACCGGCCGGTCAGTTCTCTCCCGGCTCCTAGGGGCGAGGGAGCGTCGCCGCGTTGAGTCAGTGGTTGCTTATGCGACAGAAGCTGTTAAACGGAACCTCGACGCCGGCATGGAGATTCGGCAAGACTCGTTCTGGGAAGCGCGAGGTGGCTTTGCCCCTGCCGCTCAGGAGACATTTGAAGCCGTGCTAGTGGCCGCACAGCGCGACCCAGAGGAGCGGAAGATTCCGTTCATGGGCAGCGCCTACGCATACATCTCCTGCGATCCCGCCATGACAGCGACCGCGTCCCATTGGCTCATCCGAACCGCCGAGTCACTGACATGGACACAGTTCCAATTGCTTGCCCTCGTGGCAAGGGCCGATGAACTTGATCTCGCCGGAATCCGCGTCGGCCAATCGCCACACACTTGGGACGGCATCGCCCTGCATAAAGAACTGAGCGACTTGGGCTCAGGTAACCGTTACCTTATCCATGGCGGGCTGGACACCCGCCCAAGCGGTATCAAGGTACCGACAGCGCTGCTTGAACGTTTCAAGCTGCAGAGTTCAGGACGCATCCTGTTCGGTGCCCTGAATTTGGGCGACATTCCTTTAGCCGAACTGCACGACTTGGCGCGCCGCTTGCGTCGGCCGCCGGAGGAAGCCGAACAAGCCTCGGACGACGAGGCCTTGAAATGACCAACCACGCCGACGGGCATCCATCAGATGATCCGCTCCCCCACCAATACGGGCTGGGGGCGACGGGAAAGGGGACGCTAGCCTCCGCCGTCGCTTTCCTCAGCGCGGCCTATCCCGCGGCGGCGATACCTCTGGCTGGGGCAGGAGCGGCCCTTCAGGCCGTGGGTGAACGACTCAACACCCTGCAGGAGGTCCGAACGTCCGAAGTCTTGGCGGCGGCCAGCAAAGAGAGTTCCTTGTCGGCGGAGGAAGTCGTTCGGGAGCTAATCGAACGCGATGATCTGGTCCTGCTGGCTACGGAAGCCATCGATGCCGCCAGGAGGTCCCGCTTGCCCGGCAAGGCCGCCACGCTCGGCCAGTCTCTGGGAGCGATCCTCGCCGATGACGCCGTCCTCGATCTCGAGAGCGTCTGGATCAGAATTGTTTCTGTTGTCGAGCCTCCACACATCCGCATACTCGGCCTGTTCCTGGAACACACCGGGACAATGGGCACGGGATCCACCCTGTGGGGCAGGAAAGCTGATCCTCACACGGTCGAAGAGGTAGGTGAGAGGCTTGGGCTTGGCGAGGCCGTCCTACCCCTGGTTCAGGACTTGCTGGCTGCCGGGTTACTGGCTTCGGCCGGCGTGGCGGGCGTGCATTCGGGCGTTCCCGATGCCTTTGGGCAGTCGATCCATGCGACGACTTTGGGGGCTCAACTGTTTGCTCGCCTGTCCCAAGCGGGTCTCGTAGAACCAGATGACTTCAATTAGTTGGGTTTCCGTTGGGTGGGCACCCTCTGACAGGGTCGGGCACCGCACCGGCACCGGCACCGGCACCGGCACCGGATGCAAAAAACCCCCAATTCCCTGTATTTGCAAGGAATTGGGGGTTTCCACTCTTCGCTAAAAGAGTGGGCCCTGTGGGGATCGAACCCACGACCCACGGATTAAAAGTCCGATGCTCTACCAACTGAGCTAAAGGCCCAAACTGCCTGCTTAATGCGGACTTCAACAGCCTGCACACGCGAAACAGTTCCAGTCCATTTCTGGACGTTTAATACTGTACCGCAGACAATGGCGACTTCTGCACGGCGCCCCGCCGCCGCCGTCGAACGTGTCCTTTCCGGGAACCGGCAAAGGGTTTTGGGCAGGCATGGCTGCCGGATGTGGATGAGAGTGCACTGGATAAGGACGCTCGATTCCGGTTCCGTGCAGGAGTAGCGTGGGACCATGAGCCAGAAAGCAGGAACCAGCGGCCCGGGCGGGGCGGAGCGGCACCACAAACCGAAGCCTTTTGCGCCCATTGATTTTGAACCTTTCGCAGGCGGCGCCGATCCGGCGCGTGTCTCGGAAGCTGCGCACCTGGCCGCCCAGGCCCTGGTGCGCCATGGCCGGGACAGCGATGATCCCGTCATCACCAAACGGCTGGTCAAGCTGGCCGACGAGCAGGGCCTTGAGGCGATTGCGGAAATGTGGGCGGAAAGCCCGGCACGCTCGCTGCCCGGTGCGCTGTGGCGGCTGTACGCCCTGCGCGCGGCAACAGTGCAGGATCCCGAGCGCATCTCCGTTTATTTCAAGGCCGGCAAGGACACGGCGCAGGTCTCCCATGTGGTGGCCGGCGCGGCCGAACCGCCGGGCGCCGATGAAATGAGGAGCATGGCGGACGCGATCCTGTCCGGCGCCTTCGACGGCGACTTCGACGTTGCGCTGGAGCGGTCCGCCGCGTTCTGCCGTGTGGTGGCCCTGGGCCAGGCCACGCTCGCGGACGGTGCGGAGCATTCAAACGAGAGCCACGCACGCAAGCTGACGCGCAACTCACACCTGCTCGTGAAGACGGCAGAGGACCTGGAACATGCCGCCAACGCCTGGCGGCTGGGTGAGCTTGACTGACCCATCAGGCCCGATCTGTCAATGTTGACTTGGCCAAGCCAAAGTAGAACACTGAAACTGGTGCCGAACCGCGAAACCCCCGGGCTTCAACATTTAGCCGCCTAGAGCGGCCTACCGCCGAGAGGCGTATCCGGTTCGGCACCATTTTCATGCCCCAATGCAGGTGCCGGTAAAGTACTGACTAGCTGCGGCTCGGACGTCAAGTCAAACTCCCGCGGCGTCCCGCCCTGACCATCCTCCGGAGACCGGTACTCATGAAGCTGCGCCTTTTTCCCCAGGAATCCGCAGGCCTGAACCTGCTTGCGCAGCTGGCCAGGCAGATAGTCTTTGCCAGCGCCACCATGGCGGAAATCCTCGGCGCCCCGGCCACTGAGCACAACCGGCTGGTGGAGGACATGCACAACCACGAGGCAAAATCGGCCGAGCTGCACTTCGCCCTCCTGACGCACATGCGCACCAGCTTCGTGAATCCGCTCCCGCGCGAGGACATGTACGCCCTCTCCCAAAGTTTGAACGAAGCCATTGAGAGGCTGGATGCGGCGGCCGAGCTGGTGGCGCTGTACAGCCTGGACCGGCTGCCGAAGCGCGCGGCCGACCAACTGGAGATCATCAGCCGCCAGGCCGAGCTGACAGCCGAGGCCATGCGCCGGCTGAACAACCTGGACGACCTTGAGGATTACTGGATCGAGGTCCTTCGGCTGGCCAAGCGGGCCGAACGGACGCACCGGATCTGGGTCGCGGACATGCTCAAGGACATGAAGTCCGCCCAGTACGCCCGCCACCGGGACGTCGCCAACCAGCTGGTCGACGTCACCAAGGACATGCGCCGGATCGCCACCCAGGTAGGCAGCATCATCGTCAAGGAATCCTGAGTGACGCTGGCCATCTTCGCCCTGGTGGTGCTCCTCACTTCGGCTTTTTCCTTTCTCAACGGTTTTCGGGACGTGTCCACGTCCGTGGCCCTGGCCGTGCGCACCCGCGCCCTGACCCCCACCGTGGCCGTACTGCTGGCCGCCCTGTTCAACCTCATCGGCGCCTTTCTCAGCGCCGGTCTGGCCGTGGCCATCAGCCAGAACTGGATTTCCCTCCCGCCGGGGAACAGCGGACTGACCATCATCGCCGCCGGCCTCGCCAGCGCGTGCGCCTGGGGGATTTTCCTCTGGTGGCGGGGCGTTCCCTCCTCCTCCACGCATGCCTTGGTGGGCGGACTCGCGGGGGCCGGAACCGCCAGTGTGGTGGTGGGCGGCAATTCAGTGGGCGGCGTGGACCAGTCGCTCCTGTTCCAGGTGGTCCTCCCCCTGATCTTCTCGCCTCTTATCGCCTTCATCGGCGCCTACCTGCTGGTGTTTCCCGTCACCTGGGCCGCGCGTTACACCCAGCCGAGCGTGGTCAACAAGCGGTTCCGGGCCGCCCAGTCCATCGCCGCCGGCGCCGTGGCCTTTGGCCACGGGCTGCAGGACGGCCAGCGGGTCAGCGCGGTACTCATCCTTGCGCTGCTGGCTGCCGGCTATTCCGACGGCGGCTCGATTCCCCTGTGGGTGGCGCTGCTGTCCGCGGCCACGATCACGGCCGGCACGATGTTCGGCGGCTGGCGCATCTCGCACACCATTGGCTACCGCCTGACCCGGATCGATCCGCTGCGCGGCGTGGTGGCACAGGGCTTTAGCGCGCTCATGCTGTTCATTGGCGCCATCGGGCTGCACTGGCCCGTGTCCACCACCCACACCGTCACGTCCTCAGTGCTCGGTGCAGGGGAAAACCAGCAGTTCGCCACCAGCGACCGGAAGCTGGTTACCCGGATCCTGGCACTGTGGGTCCTGACTCCGGTAACCACCGCCGCCGGGGCGTTCATCCTCGAACTGGCTCTCTCCCCGCTGATCAGCAGCTAAGCACAGCCTTTAACAACGATTGCTCCGTACCTGCCTTTTTGAAGGTCCATTAGGGCAGTTACGGAGCAATCGATGTGTGGACTGGGCCCACGCCGGCGAGGGCCCCGGCCTGAGCTTGCGAAGGCTGGGAGCCGGTGGCTGGGCCCACAGCCGCAGGGGTCCCCGGGCGAGCGTGCGTGCCTGGGGTGCGGCTGGGGATTATCCGAAGCGGCCGGAGACGTAGTCCTCGGTGGCCTTCTGGCTCGGGTTGTTGAAGATGGTGCTGGTCTCGGCGAACTCGATGAGCTTGCCCGGCTTGCCGGTGCCGGCGATGTTGAAGAACGCCGTCCTGTCCGAGACGCGGGCGGCCTGCTGCATGTTGTGGGTCACGATCACCACGGTGTATTCGTCCTTGAGCTCGTTGATGAGGTCCTCAACGGCCAGGGTGGAGATCGGGTCCAGGGCCGAGCAGGGCTCGTCCATGAGGATCACCTGCGGCTCCACGGCGATGGCGCGGGCGATGCAGAGGCGCTGCTGCTGGCCGCCGGACAGTCCCGAGCCCGGCTTCTCCAGGCGGTCCTTGACCTCGTTCCAGAGGTTGGCGCCGCGGAGCGAGCGCTCCACCAGGGCATCCGCCTCGCCTTTGGAGATCTTCTGGTTGTTCAGCTTCACGCCGGCCAGGACGTTGTCGCGGATGGACATGGTGGGGAACGGGTTGGGCCGCTGGAACACCATGCCGATCTGTGAGCGGACCGTCACCGGGTCCACGCCGGGGCCGTACAGGTTGTCGCCGTCGAGGAGCACCTCACCCTCAACGCGGGCACCCGGCAGCACCTCGTGCATGCGGTTCAGCGTGCGCAGGAAGGTGGACTTGCCGCAGCCAGAGGGGCCAATGAACGCCGTCACGGATTTGGCTTCGATGTTGATGCTGACGTCTTCGACGGCCAGGAAATTGCCGTAGTACACGTTCAGGTCTTTGACGTCGATGCGCTTGGACATGATGTTCCCTAACTTGCTGGTATGAAATGAGTCTAAGTCGCGGCCGCACAGGCCCGTAAGGGCCGTCCGGCCTAGCGGCCCGTCTTCGGTGCGAAGATCCGGGCGATGAGGCGGGCGGCGAGGTTCAGCAGCATCACCAGGATGATCAGCACCAGGGCTGCGCCCCAGGCCCGCTGTGATGACGGATCGGGATTGGACGGGGACGTGGGGTTCAGGATCTGCGTGTAGATGAACGTCGGCAGGGAGGCCATCCAACCGCTGAACACGTTGTTGTTGATGCTCGTGGCGAACCCGGCGGTCACCAGGATGGGGGCGGTTTCGCCGATGACGCGGGCGATCGCCAGGGTGACACCGGAAGCAATGCCCGAGATCGCCGTCGGAATGACCACCTTGAGGATGGTCCGCCACTTCCGGACGCCCAGGGCATAGGAGGCCTCGCGAAGCTCGTTGGGCACGATCTTCAGCATTTCCTCACTGGAGCGGACCACCACCGGGATCATCAGCACGGAGAGTGCGACGGCGGCCACGGCGCCGGTTTTGGTGCCGGGCCCCACGACGGCGAAGAAGAACGCTGCGGCGAAGAGGCCGGCCACGATGGACGGGATGCCGGTCATGACATCGACGAAGAAGGTGATGGCGCGGGCCAGCGGGCGGTCGTTGCCGTATTCCACGAGGTAGATCGCCGTCAGGAGGCCCACCGGCACCGAGATGACGGTGGCCAGCAGGGTGATCTGCACAGTGCCGAGAAGCGCGTGGTAGATGCCGCCGAGTACGGGCCCGGCACCTTCGGCCGCCCTGTTGTCGAACACGCCCGTCACGCCGTTCATCGACGTGCCGAGGAACCGGGGGTTGAGGAGGCCGGGAATGCCATTGACCAGGACGGTCCAGATGACGGAGATCAGCGGGAGCAGCGCCACCAGGAAGGCCCCCACCACAAGGCAGGTGGCAAGCTTGTCCTTGGCCTTGCGCGAGCCCTCAACGGCGGCGCTCCATCCCACGAGGCCGGCGGCAAAGAGAATGGCGGAGACGACTCCCCAGCCGAAGGCGTTGAAGCCGATCAGCGCGAGGATGGCGGCGCCGAGGACCAGCGCGATGCCCAGGACGACGTAGGGCGCGTACTTGGGCAGCTGGCCCTTGGTCAGGGCGGACCGCTTGCGGACCGGGGTCAGGGTGGAGGTCATTTAGTTGGCTCCCGAGAATTCTTTGTGCCGGCTGATGATCCACCGGGCGATCATGTTGACGGCGAGGGTGATCACGAACAGGACCAGGCCCGCGGCAATCAGCGTGCTCACCTTGAGGCCGCTGGCCTCCGGGAAGTTCAGCGCGATCTCGGCGGCGATGGTCTGGTTGCCGGACTGGATCAGGCTGGCGGTGAGCGCGCCGGAGGACAGCACGAGCGCCACGGCCATGGTCTCGCCGAGCGCCCGGCCGAGTCCCAGCATGACGGCGCTGATGATGCCGGGGCGGGCGAAGGGCAGGACCGCCATCTTGATCATTTCCCAACGGGTGGCGCCCAGTGCAAGGGCGGCTTCCTCGTGCAGCTTGGGGGTCTGGAGGAAGATCTCGCGGGAGAGGGACGTGATGATGGGGATCACCATGACGGACAGCACGATGCCGGCGGTCAGGATGGTCTTGCCCGTGGCGGAGGCCGGTCCCTGGAAGATGGGCAGCCAGCCCATGTTTGCGGCCAGCCAGCCGTAGGCGGGCGAAATCTGCGGGGCCAGGAAGGCGGCGCCCCAGGCACCGTAGATAACGGAGGGGATCGCGGCCAGCAGGTCAATCACATAGCCCAGGCCGGATGCGATGCCGCGCGGAGCGAAGTGCGAGATGAAGAGGGCGACGCCGATGGACACCGGCGTGGCGATAGCCAGGGCGATGATGGCCGCGATGAGGGTGCCCAGGACGATCGGCCAGATGTAGGCGAAGAAGCCCTCCCCGCCCTGGATGTCCTCGGCGGGGGCTGTGAAGGCCGGAAGCGCCTGGATGACGAGGAAGAGCGCCACGCCGAACAGCACGGCAAGGATCAGGCAGCCTGCCGCGAGGGCCGCTCCGGAGAAGACTTTGTCCCCGGCGCGGCCTGCGCCTCGGGAGCTGGTCAGGGAGGTGGTGGTCATACCCGGCCCTTCGGTGTTGATGGTTCGTATTGAATCGTGCTGGACCCGCGCTTTACACGGCTAAGTTCCCCGCCCTGCTTGTCGGCTGGGCGGGGAACTTCGTCGTTCAGGTCAAACGCTACGACTTGACCTTGATGGATTCGATAGCCTTGGTGGCCTTTTCGGTCAGCGCTGCGGAAATCGGAGCCGACTTGGCGGACTCTGCGGCAGCCTTCTGGCCCTCTTCGGAAACTACATAGGTCTCGAAGGCCTTGACCAGGTCAACGGTTTCCTGCTTGTCGTAGCTGGAGCAGACGATGTGGTAGGAAACCAGGACCACGGGGTAGGCACCGGCCTCGGTGGTGGTGCGGTCGAGCTCGATGGCACCGCCGTTTTCGCCGCGGCCTTCAACCGGCTTGCCGGCGTCCACTGCCTTGGAGGCAGCTTCCGGCGAGATCTTGACGAACTCGGAGCCGACCTTGATCTCGGCGATGCCCAGCTTGCCTCCGACGGCGGAGTCATCGGCGTAGGTCACGGCGCCCGGGGTGTCGGTGACGGTCTTGACGACGCCGGAGGTGCCCTTGGCGTTCTCGCCCTTGAGCGAGGCAGGCCAGATGCCGTCAGCCTTGTCCTTCCAGACGTCCGGAGCGGCAGCCGAGAGGTACTCGGTGAAGTTCTTGGTGGTGCCGGAGTCGTCAGAACGGCTTACCGGGGTGACGGCGAGGTCCGGGAGCTTCGCGTCCGGGTTCAGGGCTGCGATGGCGGGGTCGTTCCACTTGGCGATCTCGCCGCGGAAGATCTTGGCTGCGGTGGGGGCATCCAGTTTCAGCTCGGTGATGTCCGGCAGGTTGAAGGCGATGGCGATCGGCGAGATGTAGACCGGGATCTCGATGGCGCCGTCGGGGCCGCAGACCTTCTTGGCCGATTCCAGTTCCTCATCCTTGAGGAAGGCGTCGGAGCCCGCGAACTGAGCAGAACCGTCGATGATGGCCTTGCGTCCGGCGCCGGAGCCGTCCGGGGAGTACTGCACGGTGGCGCCCTGGTTGGCGGAGGCGAAGTTGGTCTTCCACACATCCATGGCCGCGCCCTGCGCGGAGGAGCCGATGCCGGTCAGGGTGCCGGTGACCTTGGCGCCGCCAGCGGGGGCGCTGCCTTCCGGGGCGGTGCCCGTGGCATTGTCTGAACCACAGGCGGTGAGCGCGAGTGCGCCAGCGGCGATAACTGCGATTGCCGCGTGGCGGCCGAAGCGGAGTGCCTTCACTGGATGTACCCCTTCCAGGGTTTTTCGATGCGGTGCGGACCGGAGACGTCCGAACGGGAATTCGTACTTTCTGTACCTGCACTGAAGTTATGGGCCGCAGGTAACAAGTTTTGGGGTCCAAGGTGAACGCAGGGTTAACGAGGGCGGGCCATTGGCTTACAGATACTGCGTTGCCATTGCGTTGGATGCGCCACAGTCGTAGTGGTTTCGCCACAGGATTAACAACCTTAACTTGGGTCCCACGTGGCACCATTGGGACCATGGAGATCTCAGGGCCGCTGGACGCGCACCGGCTGGGAGAGGGCCTGCCCGATGCCGGCGTGGACCTGTACCGCAGGCTGAGTTCGGACATCACCGCCGGGGTTGCCGTCGTTTCGACCCGGCTGCGGAACCGGGACTACGCCGCCACGGTCAGCGCCTTTCTCTCTGTGTCCTACGACCCGCCGACCATGCTGGTCAGCCTGTACGCGGAGTCCCGCATCGGCGAGGCTGTGGCGGAGGCGGGCACCTGGGCGCTGAGCGTACTGTCCGGCAAGCACCAGGGCACGGCGGCCTGGCTGGCCAGCCCCGGGACGCCGCTGCACGGGCTGCTCGCACAGGTGCCCTTCCGCCGCGGACCTGCCACCGGATCTGCGGTCATCTACGGCTGCCTCGCCTACTTCGAACTGCGCACCGTTTCGGTCCACCCTGCAGCCACGCACCTGCTGGTTGTGGGTGAGGTGCTGGCGATGGGCAGCGGCGCGGAACCGTCCGAGGCGCCGGACCCGCTGGTGCACTTCGGCTCGGAGTTCCGCCGGCTGGCGCCGTGAAGCGTTCTGTCAGCGCACCGTCACCGCAACCGTCCAGGGGACGGCGCGAAAGCGGGCGAGCAGCGTGGCGGCGAAGGGAGAAGACTGATGAGCAGCACAGCCGGCAACACCGCAACTGAACACTGAGTGAGGAGTGGAACATGGTTCCTGAAATCAACATCTGGGCGGTCCTGGTGGCGACGCTGTCCACCATGGTCGTCGGGTCGGTATGGTACACGCCCAAGGTCTTCGGCAACTACTGGATGCGCGTGGCCAAGGTCTCGCCGAGCGGCAAAGCGAAAGATGCCGTCAAGCCCATCCTGATCACCCTGGCAGTGAGTTTCGTCAGCGCCCTTGTCCTGGCGGGATCGGTTGCCATCGCGCAGGAATTTTACGGCGGCAGCTTCCTGGGCAATTCGCTCATCACCGCCGTCATACTGTGGGCAGGCTTCACGGCGGCGCGCTTCATCACTCACGACGCCTTCGAGGGCCGCCCTGCCGGACTCACGGCACTGAACTGCGCCCATGAGCTCGTGACCTACCTGGTGATGGGCCTGGTCATCGGACTGTTCGGCGTCTAAGCGCGAGCGGACACTTGAGGCCCCCGTCTCCGCCGACCCCCGGAAGCGCGAACTGGGAGATACTACCCGCAAATCTCGGTTTTGGAGTCATTACCTGACAGTCCGCGCTAGTGGCGGGAGCGGAGGCGGGCCACGAGTGTCGAGGCGAGAAACGCCGTCGTCATTTCCAGGGCGATGACCGCCAGCAACACGGCGGCAGCGGGTCCCTCCGATCCGGCCGACGCTGCGGGAACCACCGGCGCTGCCGCTGTGTGGCTGTGGGCCGAGCCGCCCGGGGCGAGCAGCAGGAGACCGTGGATCGCCGCCATCGCGACGCCCGAGGCCATGATCCGGTGCAGGGCGGCGAGACTGCTGTGGCGCCACACGTGAGCGGCGCACGGCACGCAGACCGCCACCATCACGAGCATCAGTGCGTTGAGCCATAGTCCATGGTGGCTGCCGGCGGCCAGCCACACGTGGGCAAGGCAGGATGCGGCGGTCACCACGGCGCAGACTCGGGAGTGGAGGCGAGCGCCGGCCGCCCGGCCCTCCGCTCCCCCGAAGGGCCCCCCGACAACGCTGCCCGAGGCAGCTCGTCCGGAGATAGGTCTTCCGCCTACTGTTGCCGGAGCCACTGCTGCTGGGGCGACCGCTGGCGTGGCAACTGCTGCCGAAGTCATGCCGGGAGCCCCCGCAGCGGAATCCGCTCAGCCATGGCGGTGGTCGCTTGACGGATGGCAGTGGTTGGCCCCCTGGCCGGACGCCGGGACATCCAGGACCGGGCTGCGGTCGAAGAACCCTTCGGGGCGGAGTTTGAAGCCGACGGTGTCCACCGGCATGATCGGCCAGTCCTCGACCCGCGGGAAGTGGGTCAGGCCGAACGTGTGCCAGACGACGATGTCCTGGCCGTCGATGTCACGGTCCTGCGCGACATAGGCGGGCAGGCCCGCACCGCCGGAGTGCTGGTTGACGAAGTCGCCGGTGGGGTAGCGCTCGTCCTCGGCGAACCGGGTAACCCACAGGTCCTTGGTGGCAAACGCCGCCCGCCGGGCAATCGAAGACCCGGGGTCGGCCATCAGGGTGGGCTGGTTGTGGGCGTGCAGCTTGTAGCCCACGGGCTCGCCCAGGCGGTTGCGGGATTCGGGGTTGGAGATGATCCAGGTCCGGCCGGCGCGGGCATCGGCCTCGCGGACAGCCCCGGACTCGCGGGTGAGCACGGTGCGCTTCCGGGAGAAGGCGTTGCCGCGGGGGTTTCCCTCGCCCATCGGCTGGCGGACCACGTCCTCCTCCTCCACCCTGTTGGTGAAGCCGTCGATGGCCATGTCCAGGCGTGCGCTGAAGATGTGCTGGTGGAACGGCGCACCGAGCCCCGGCGCCAGCTGGGAGATGTTGTCCGAGCCGCCTTCCGGGAACGCGGACGTGAAGACGACGCCGGTGGCCTTGGCTTCGAATTCGATGGTGCCGTCAAGGTAGAGGTACCAGTAGAAGCCGTAGTCGTAGTTGCCGATGGTGGTGAAGAACGAGATCACCATGCGGCGGTTCCGGCGGGTGTAGTTGATGCCGGACCAGAGGTCGCTGTGCTTGGCCAGGATGCCCCAGTCCTCCTCGTGCATGCAGATGCCGTTGCGGATCTCGCGGGGGTTGCCGAAGGCGTCGCTGATGACGGGGCTGAGGTAGGTGATCTCGCCCAGGCAGTCGCAGCCCAGCTCGAGGGAGTTGGCGTACTGCCCCACCAGGTACTCCCCCGTGTCGAAGTAGTTCTGCCAGGACCGGATCGGGGACGGGTCGCCGTACGGGACCACCATCTCGGCGATCGACGCGCGGTTGATGATGGGCCGGAGCCGGTCACCGTCCCGGAAGGCGATGTTGTGCAGTACCACGCCCTCGCGGACGTCGAAGCCCACGTCAAGGCTCCATTTCTCCCACTCGATGTGGTTCCCGCCGGTCACCATGAAGCTGGGGCCTTCGGGCTGGGTGATGCTGATGGGCTTCTGCGTGCTGCGGAGCGGGCCGGTCAGCTCGGGATCGGTGTAGTTGCCGTGCTCTGCGGGAACGGGGAAGACGCCGGTGTCGATTACCTGGGTGACTTCCTTGCTGACCACGTCCACGTAGGCCACAAGCCCGTCGACCGGGTGGGCCCAGGCGCTGTCCCCGGGGAACTCCTGCAGGAACGCGAGCCCGCGCAGGATCCGGCGGCCCTTCTCCTGCGGGTACTCGAACACGCCCGCGGACAGCGGCGCGACCCGGACCTTGCTGGCGTCCAGGTTCCGCGCAGCCAGCGCCTTCAGCCACCGCCCGTCGGCAGCCAGGAGCTGCTCCACCACTTCGAACTCCTCTTCAAGGACCGGGAGTTCACCGGTGGCAGCGGTATCGAGTTCGACGGCGGAGATCACCTCGCTGCTGGTGGCCGAGACGGTGACGTCCTGGGGCCGGGCGCCCGAAACGTCATGGATGAAGACCCGGAACCGCCGGTCCTCCGCAACGCTGCCGGCTTCCTCTGCGGGGTCTGTTTCCCGGGCAGGGCCGGTTTTACGGGCGGCGCCGGTTTTACGGGCGGCGTCAGTTTTGCGGGCAGGGTCCAGCAGCCCCAAGTAGGCAATGCGCTTCTCCGGGCCGAGGAGACCTTCAGAGCGAAGAATGCCCTGCACCTCGCTGATCTCCGCTACTGAGGCAAGGCGGAACGGGCTGGCTGTTTCTGTGATGGAGAGCGTCATGGCGGCCTTTGTCAGGGACCCTGGCGGGTCGGGTTTTTATTTTCTATAGTTGTAGAGAATAAGCGAACGTAAGATGGCTCACAAGAGTCTGGGCGAAATATTTACCGGGGAGCGGCCGCGTGCCAAAGATTGTTGACCACGACGAGCGGCGGCTGGAACTGGTGGATGCCACCTGGCGGATCATTGCCCGGCTGGGCATCGAAAGTGCCACCATGCGGGAGATCGCCACAGAGGCGGGCTTCGCCAACGGCGCCCTCAAACCGTATTTCCCCACCAAGGACACCCTGCTGACGTTCGCGTTCGGCCACGTCTTCAACCGGACCAACCGGCGCATCGCCGAGGTCACCGCCGGGCTTTCGGGACTGGCGGCCCTGCGGGCCTTCTGCATCGAGGTGCTGCCGCTGGATGAGGAACGGATCAATGAGGCCCGCATCGTGATCCCCTTCTGGCAGAAAGCCATCAACGATCCGGACAAGGCGCAGATCCACCGGGAATCGATGCAGGAGTGGCTCGACTCGATCCGCCGCTACCTCGGGGAGGCGCGGGACAGCGGCGACGTGAGCACCGCCGTCGACGACGACAGCCTCGCCGGGCAGTTGCTCAACATGCTGCTGGGGGCCCAGATCGCGGCCGCGCTGCTTCCGGAGGGCCAGACACAGCTCGGCCTGGACGGGCAGCTCGAGGGCTTCCTGACCCTGCTGACCAGCTAGCCTCTGAGGACAGCAATATCCGATCCACAACCAGGAGACCCGGCAGTGACCATCCCGCAGGAAATCGATACGCCGGAAATCATGATCGACGTCGACATCCTCGACCGGAATATCGGGCGGATGGCGTCGGCCGTCCGCTCGCGGGGCCTGGGCCTGCGCCCGCATGCCAAGACGCACAAGATTCCCGAAATCGCCCTCCGCCAGATTGCGGCCGGAGCCTCCGGACTGACGGTGGCAACCATCGGCGAGGCTGAAGTGTTCGCAGCTGCCGGCGTGCAGAACCTCTTCATCGCCTATCCCCTTTGGGTTTCCGCGCAGAAGGCCGAGCGGCTCCGGCGCCTGTCGCAGACGGCGCAGATCGCCGTCGGGGTGGATTCCGCCGAGGGGGCAACGGGACTGGGGACCAGCCTGGGAAGTGCCGCAGGCAGCGTGAGCGTCCTCGTGGAAGTCGACAGCGGGCACCACCGCAGCGGCGTTCTCCCGGAGGCTGTCACGCCGGTGGCCCAGGCGGCGGTGCGGGCCGGACTCAAGGTCGCGGGCGTTTTCACCTTCCCGGGACACAGCTATGCGCCGGGCATGCCGGTCGAGGCGGCCAGTCAGGAGGAGCAGGCCCTGAGCCTGGCGTCGGAAACTCTTGCTGCGGCGGGCTTCGAGGTCACCTGCCGCAGCGGCGGCTCCACTCCTACAGCGATGCTGACAGGGAACTCGGCCGCCACCGAGGTGCGCCCTGGTGTTTACGTCTTTGGCGACGCCCAGCAGCTCGAACTGGGGCGGTGCGCCGCCGGGGACATCGCATTGACGGTTGCTGCCACCGTGGTCAGCCACCATGCAACCGCTCCGGACGGGCCCGCGCGTTTCATCCTCGACGCCGGCAGCAAGGTTCTGGGCAGCGACCGGCCCGCGTGGGCCAGCGGCTTCGGGCGGCTGATGGACTACCCCGGCGCCCGGATCACCGCACTGTCTGAGCATCACGCGACCGTCGAGTGGCCCGGGCCTGCTGCGGCGCCAGCCATCGGGGACCGGCTGCGCGTCATTCCCAACCATGTGTGCCTGGCGATGAACCTGGTGGACGACGTCGCAGTGGTCAGGGGCGGCGCCCTCGTGGACCGCTGGACGGTGGCCGCCCGGGGAAAGAACAGGTGAGGGTCCGCTCTTGTTCACGGAAAATCTTTTTTCCCCATGTGTTGAAAAAAGATGACGGGCCCGCAGCATCGCCGCTAACCTGAAATGACTGTGTCGCAGGACACAGTGTTGGGGACCCGTCAGCAGACAGCCAACCTGCGTCAGGAACGTTCATGCCAGCAAGCACAGCCCGCCCCGCGGACCAGACCCTCACCTCCAGCGAGGCAACCTCCTTTGACCACTGGCGGCACCTCGTGGCGCAGTCCTTCGTGCCGCTGGCCGCAGAAACGGAACGGCCCGAGCAATTCCGCGGCCGCATGCGCTCCAGGGTGCTGGACCGGACGTGCATCGTGGAAGTGTCCGCTTCGGGTCACAGCGTCCACCGCACTCCGGCGCTTCTTGCCCAATCCGACCAGCGCTATTTCAAGCTCAACCTGCAGCTGGAGGGCACCGGGCTCCTCATCCAGGACAACCGCGAGGCCGTGCTCCGCCCCGGCGACCTGGCCATCTACGACACCAACCGCCCGTACACGCTGGCGTTCGAGGAGCAGGCCCGCATGATGGTGCTCATGTTCCCGCACGACTCCCTGTCGCTGCCGCCGGAATATGTGGGCCAGCTGTCCGCCGTCCGCCTGGCCGCCGAATCCGGTGTGGCGGGCATTGTGGGGCCGTTCATCACGCAGCTTGCGGGCAACCTGGAGGCACTCAGCGGCCCCACGGGTTCCCGGCTCGTGGCCAACACCCTGGATCTCGTCTCCACCATGCTCCATTCGGAGCTCGACCTGGCCGCGGACAGCATGAAGCCGCAGGCCCTGCTGGCAACGTCAGCCCGTGACTACATCGAGGCAAACCTCGCCGACCCCCAGCTTTCGCCTGCCAGCATTGCGGCCGCGCATTTCATTTCGACCCGCCATCTGCACAACGTCTTCCACGAGTCCGGCAGCACGGTTGCCAGCTGGATCCGCAGCCGCCGGCTGGAACGGGTCCGCCGGGACCTCCGGGATCCGCTGCACTCCGGCACCTCCGTGGGTGCCGTCGCGGCGCGGTGGGGATTCCTGGACGCGGCGCACTTTAGCCGCACGTTCCGGGAGGCCTTCGGCGTATCCCCCAGCGACTGGCGCCGCGGCGCCGCAGCTTAGAAGCAGCCGGCTGCTAAATCAGGCCCTCCGCCTAGATCAGACCCTGCGCCAGCATGGCGTCCGCCACCTTGACGAAGCCGCCGATGTTCGCGCCCAGCACGTAGTTGCCGGGCTCGCCATACTCTTCCGCGGTGGAGGCGCAGCGGTGGTGGATTCCCACCATGATGTCCGTGAGGCGCTCTTCCGTGTGCTCGAAGGACCAGGAGTCGCGGCTCGCGTTCTGCTGCATCTCCAGCGCCGAAGTTGCTACGCCGCCTGCATTGGCGGCCTTTCCCGGCCCGAAAAGCACACCCGCTTCCTGGAACACTGCCACAGCGGCCCGGGTGGAAGGCATGTTGGCGCCTTCACCGACGGCGAGCAGGCCGTTCCGGACCAGCCGGGCGGCAGCATCGCCGTCGAGCTCGTTTTGGGTGGCGCACGGCAGCGCGACGGTGGCGTCGACATCCCAGACGGAGCCGGCCTCCACGTAGGAAACGCCGGAGCGGCGCAAAACGTAGTCTTTGAGGCGTCCGCGCTCCACTTCCTTGATCTGGCGGAGAAGGCCGACGTCGATTCCCGCCTCGTCCACGATGTAGCCGGAGGAGTCGGAGCAGGCCACCACCGAGGCACCAAGTGATTGGGCCTTGGCGATGGCGTTGATGGCCACGTTGCCGGAGCCGGAAACCACCACGCGCTGCCCGTCAAAGGACGAGCCGCGGGTCTTGAGCATCTCCTGGGTGAAGATCACCGTGCCGAAGCCGGTGGCCTCGGGCCGCACCAGCGAACCGCCCCAGGACGTTCCCTTGCCGGTCAGGACCCCGGACTCGTAGCGGTTGGTGATGCGCTTGTACTGGCCGAAGAGGTAGCCGATTTCGCGGCCGCCCACTCCGATGTCACCCGCCGGCACGTCGGTGTACTCCCCGATGTGCCGGTAGAGCTCAGTCATGAACGACTGGCAGAACCGCATCACCTCGGCGTCGCTCCGGCCGCGGGGATCGAAGTCGGAGCCGCCCTTGCCGCCGCCGATGGGCATGCCGGTGAGCGCGTTCTTGAAGATCTGCTCGAAGCCGAGGAACTTCACTATGCCGAGATAGACGGACGGGTGGAACCGGAGGCCGCCCTTGTACGGGCCCAGCGCCGAGTTGAACTCCACGCGGAAGCCGCGGTTGATCTGCACGCGGCCCTGGTCATCGGTCCACGGCACCCGGAAGATGATCTGCCGTTCCGGCTCGCAGAGACGCTCCAGGATGGCGGCCTCAAGGAACTCGGGGTGCCGGTCGTGGACGGGGCCAAGGCTTTCGAAGACCTCCCCCACGGCCTGATGGAACTCGGACTCGCCGGGATTCCGCGCCAGGACGGTATCCCTGATGGCCTCCAGCCGTGCATCCATGAATCTTTCCTTACTTCGACGGCCGGCGGCCTGGGAGTACATCGCCGGCCGCCCTACAGTTGAGCTTTCAACCTAACCGATTCGGCCCGCGAGCCGTTAAGCGGCCGGGCTAAACATGCTTTATTATCCGTATTATGACAGTAAGATTTCGTATTACGGAAATACGGGCAATGCAGTATGCGATGAAGGCTGATTGATGCCGTACCTTTGCCTCCTCCTCTCGGGTGCCGCACTGCTGATCAACGGCCTGGCAACGCTGGGCGCGCTCCCCCGCCGCGATGCAGCCGTATTTAGCCTGGTGATCGGCGGCCTGCAGCTGCTGTTGGGCGTCACGTACTTGGCCGTCGCGCATCCGGCCCTCACGCATCCGGGCAGCACAGGCCCGGATGCCCTCGCCGGGCATTTACAGCCGACGCTGCTTACGGCGTCGGGCATGTTCCTGTTCGGCCTGACCTACGCCTACGTCGGCCTGGATTTCCTGCTGGGGCTCGGATCCAGGGGCCTTGGCTGGTTCAGCGGAATGGTGGGCGGGTGCGGGCTCCTGCTCGCTGCGGCCTGGTTCAGCAGCGACCCGCTGCTGGCAGTGCTGTGGCTCTGCTGGTCCTACCTGTGGACGCTCTTTTTCTTCTCTATGGCGCTGGGTCGCAGCCGGCTGTCGCCGCTGATCGGCTGGTCGCTGGTCCTGGCCAGCCAGGCCACAGCAACAGTGCCGGCCCTGCTCGGCATGACAGGGCAATGGCCCGGCGACACCGCAACGGTGGGCGGGGCTGCTGCGTGCATCGCCCTGCTTCTGCTGCTGGCCGCCGGCCTTGCCAGGCGTGACGGCCGGCGGGCCGGCCGGCGGGACCGCCAACCCGCCGTCGTCGTCCCCAACGGGCCGTTGGAGACGACGACGGGCAGTTAGCCGCCGCCGGCGGCAGCCTCAGGAGGCGGGCAGGAGCTCGGTCCGCCCCCGCTTTTCCACTCCGGTTTCCGCCAGCACTCCGGCCACGAAGATCACGGGGACGGCAACCAGCAGTGCCGTGGCCGTTTCGCCGCTTCCGCCGATCAGGGACGTGAAGTTGCTGACCACCAGATACAGGACCCATGCCAGGAGCAGCGAGGCAACGGCCGGCGCGATCAGGGTCTGCCAGAGCTGGCCAGTCACGCGTTCGCGGCGGAAAAATGCGACGACGGCCAGGGAGCAGAGCATGTAGAGCACCAGCAGTGCCGCAACAGCAAGCCCGCTGAACCACGAGAAGAGCGTCAGCACGGGATCCATGCCCAGCACCGCGAACGGAGCCACGAGCAGCACGGCCACCGTCGTCTGGACCCAGGCTGCCGAGGCCGGCGCGCCGTGGGTGTTGGTCCGGGCGAGGACAGCGGGCAGCGAACCCCGCAGGGCAAGCGAGTGCAGGTAGCGGTTGATGCCGTTGTGGAAGGCGATGATGCCTGCCAGGAGCGACGTCACCAGAAGGACGCCCGCAGTGACGCCGGCCCAGGGGCCGAACAGCTCAACCAGGGGCCCGATCACGAAGGAGGTCGCATCTCCGGACTCCAGGGCAGCGCCGGCAGCGTCGATGACGTGCGAGGGGCCGTAGAAGCTCACCAGCATCCAGGTAATGAAGGCGAAGAACAGGGCGATGATCCCGACCGACAGGTACGTTGCCCGCGCCACTGTCCGGTGCGGGTCCTTGGCCTCACCCGAGTAGATGGCCGTTGACTCGAAGCCGAACATGGAGGCCACAGCGAACATGATCGCAACGCCGGGAGCTCCGCTGGCGATTGCCTCCGGGGAAAAGGACGCAGCCATGTTGAGCCCTTCCGGGCCGCCGCCCTTGAACAGAACGGTGAAGCCGAACAGCAGCAGAATCGCCACTTCCAGGCCCACCAGGAAAGCCAGGACGCGGGCGCCCAGCTCGATGTTCATCGAGCCCAGCACCTGCACGCCTGCCATGGTGGCGACGGCGAGGAGCCACCAGGGAACGGTCACGCCGGCCGAAGCCAGCAGCCCGGAAAAAGCCGCACCGTAGAGTCCGTACATGGCGGCCTGCACAGTGCTGTAGGCCAGCAGTGCCAGCCAGGCCGCGCCTGCACCGGTCTTCCTGCCGAACGCGGCGGTGATATAGGCATAGAAAGCACCGTTCGCCTGCACCTTCCGACTCATGGCCACGAACCCGACGGCGAAGATGACAATGACGATGCCCACGATCAGGTAAGCGCCCGGTGCCCCGGCACCATTGCCGAGGGCAGCCGCCAGCGGGGCTGCGCCGACGATGCCGGTCAGCGGGGCCTGGGCTGAAAGAACGAAAAAGAGAATGCCCAGAACGCCGATGCTGCCCGCGCGAAGTGCGGTGGACTGCTCCTTGCGCGGGCTTGCTTCTGCGGTCCGGGATTCGGAATTTGAAATACTCATTGGATCCTTCTTAACGGTCATGAGCGTTGGGGAGGGGTGCCGGCAAAGGCCTCGCACCGCGGATTCCAGCTTGGCAGTCCCCGGCCGCCGGGGCTTGTCTGGCAGCGATCAGTTGTTGTGCCTGAGCGCACATGCATGGCCGGAAGGGAAAAAGGAAACTGCCGGGAGGCGTTCGCGCCCCCCGGCAGTTTTCACTTTTCAGCTGTGACGGCTCAGGCGTGGTTGCCGACCAGTCCCTGGCGGGCCGGCAGGAACTGTGCGAAGAAGGCGCCCAGTTCCGCCGTCGCCGTCAGCGGCAGGACATTCGCCACGTACTGGTCCGGCCTGACCACCACCACAACGCCGCCGCGGTCCAGGCCGCGCAGGTCGAAGATGTCGGCCTTCGGGTCCGCGCCGTAGACCTTCTCAAGGTTGGTGAGCCTGAACGGCCCCACCTCCGGCTTGAACACGGCCGGGACGGCGTTGATGTCGATGCCCCGGTGGTCCTGCTGGTAGACGACCTTCACATCGAACCAGGCATCGGCGTCGGCGCCCTCCGGCGTCGCCGCGAGCGGGGACTCCGGCGAGCTCTCCAGCCAGTGCGCGAAGTCGGTGGTGGGCGACGGGGTGCCGGCTTCGGCGGCGTCGGCGAACACGTAGATGCGCCAGCGTCCGTCGGCCTTTGCCTGGTGTCCCAGCTGCAGCGGGTTGGTGTCGCAGACGCGGAGCACGGGCGCGGACTTGAAGCGCTTGCCGACCGGGAAGCCAGTGGCCAGTTCCTGGTGCTTCGCCTCGGCCACGATCATTGACGGCGCGTACTCGGTCATGAAGCCGGCCGGGAATTCGGCGGTGCGCACGTAGAAGTCCTCCAGCTCCGAGGGGTCGCTGAACTCCTCGGGCTTTTTGGCCATGAGGGTTGACCATTCCTTGTCGAAATCGATCAGGTCCTTCGCAACGACCTGGCGCTCGGCCGAGTACGTGGCCAGCAGCGACTCCGGGCTGCGGCCCTCGAGCACGTGTCCGAGCTTCCAGCCGATGTTGAAGCCGTCCTGCATGGACACGTTCATGCCCTGGCCGGCCTTGGCGCTGTGCGTGTGGCAGGCGTCGCCGGTGATGAAGACGCGCGGCGTGCGGCTGTTCCGCTCTTCGGGCAGGACGTCGTCGAACCTGTCGGTGAGGCGGTGGCCCACCTCGTACACGCTGTGCCAGGCAACGTTGCGGACGTCCAGGGTGTACGGCTGCAGGATCTGGTTCGCGTGGGCGATGATCTGCTCGATCGTGGTCTTGCGGATGGCACCGTTGTCGTCCTCCGGCACGACGCCGAGGTCGACGTACATGCGGAACAGGTGCCCGCCCTCGCGCGGGATCAGCAGGATGCTGCCGCCGTCGTGGGACTGGATGGCGCACTTGGTGCGGATGTCCGGGAAGTCCGTGGCGGCGAGGACATCCATGACGCCCCAGGCGTGGTTGGCCTGGTCACCGGCGAGCGTGCAGCCGATGGATTCCCGGACCTTGCTGCGGGCACCGTCAGCGCCGACCACGTACTTGGCCCGCACGACCCGCTCCTGGCCCGCCAGTTCGCCGGCGGTGCGGACCAGGGTGACGGTGACCGGGTACTCACCCGCGTCCGCCACCTCGAGGCTGCGGAACTCGTAGCCGTAGTCGGGGGTCATCCGCGTCGGCGAATAGGCCATGACCCGGGCGAAGTAGTCCAGCACACGGGCCTGGTTGACGATGAGGTGCGGGAATTCGCTGATGCCCATCTCGTCGTCGACCGCGCGGGCTGCACGGTAGATGTGCTTCGGGTTCTCCGGATTCGGCTTCCAGAACGCCATCTCGGTGATCCGGTAGGCCTCCGCGATGATCTCCTCGGCAAAGCCGAAGGCCTGGAAGGTCTCGACACTGCGGGCCTGGATGCCGTCGGCCTGACCGATCGCGAGGCGGCCGGGGCGGCGCTCCACGATGCGCGTGGTGATGTTCGCGAACTGGGACAGCTGGGCGGCGGCGAGCATGCCGGCGGGGCCGGAACCCACGATCAGCACGTCGACCTCGTCGGGGAGCTCTTCGGGGCGGTTGATGCCGACGCCGGCGGCCGGCTGAATGCGCGGGTCACCGGAAACGTAACCGTGGTGGTGGAACTGCACGGGTTTTCCTCACTTCACTGTGTGGGGGGCTTGCGCCAAAAGTCTGTGTTCTATATCGGAACAAGTGATTCGATATTCGAAACCGTGGTCTATGGTTCAGTACTGTACGTCACATCCGACCGGACCCACAAGAAGCTCTTTCTTTCCCCAACCCAGGGGTTGACGAAGCCTCCGAAGCGGTCCAGTATGTTTCGTATACGATTTCGTACCTGATGAGGAGAACGCTTTGGAGCAGGTCAACGGTGACACCCTGGCAGCGGCACGCAAGGTGATCGCAGTGCACATCAACTACCCCAGTCGCGCAGCCCAGCGCGGCCGGACGCCGGTGCAGCCCTCCTACTTCCTGAAGCCGTCGTCCTCGCTGTCCCTAAGCGGCACCGCCGTCGAACGCCCGGCCGGCTGCGAACTCCTCGGCTACGAGGGCGAGATCGCGCTCATCATCGGCAAGGCCGCCCGCCGCGTCGGGATCGAGGACGCGTGGAGCCACGTCGCCGCGGTCACGGCCAGCAACGACCTCGGCGTGTACGACCTCCGCTACGCGGACAAGGGCTCCAACCTCCGGTCCAAGGGCGGTGACGGCTTCACCCCGGTGGGCCCGGCACTGCTTCCGGCAGACGCCGTCGACCCCGCCAAACTCCGGATCCGCACCTGGCACAACGGCGAACTGGTCCAGGACGACACCACTGAAGACCTGCTCTTCCCGTTCGCCCGGCTCGTGGCGGACCTCTCCCAGCTGCTCACCCTTGAAGAGGGGGACATCATCCTCACCGGCACCCCCGCCGGCGCCTCGGTCGCCGTGCCCGGTGACGTGCTGGAGGTGGAGGTCAGCACGGCTGACGGCGGCCTCACCACCGGGCGGCTGGTCACCACTGTTGAGGAAGGTACGACGGCGTTCGCTGACTTTGGTGCCCAGCCCAAGGCCGATGACCTGCAGCGGGAAGAGGCGTATGGTTCGCGGGAGGCCGCCGGCCTTCCTGCCGACGCAAGTGCCGCCGTCGGACCTGCCCTCTCCCCCGAACTGAAGGCGAAGCTCGAATCTGTCTGCACCGCGACCCTGTCATCGCAGCTGCGCAAGCGCGGCCTCAACAACGTCAGCATCGACGGGCTGACCGCCACCCGGCCGGACCGCAAAGTGGTAGGCCTGGCCCGGACCCTGCGCTACGTGCCCAACCGGGAAGACCTCTTCAAGACCCACGGCGGCGGCTTCAACGCCCAAAAACGCGCCATCGACTCCGTCAACGAGGGCGAAGTCCTGGTCATGGAAGCCCGCGGCGAGAAGGGCACCGGAACCATCGGCGACATCCTGGCCCTGCGCGCGCAGGTCCGCGGCGCCGCGGCCATCATCACGGACGGCGGCGTCCGCGACTTCTCGGCCGTGGCCGCCATGGAACTGCCCACCTACTACTCCAACCCGCACCCCGCAGTGCTGGGCCGGCGCCACATCCCGTGGGACACGGACATCACCATCGCCTGCGGCGGCACCACCGTGCAGCCCGGCGACATCATCGTGGCCGACGCGGACGGCATCCTGGTGATCCCCCCGGCCATCGCCGAGGAGGTCGCCGATGACTCGCTCGCCCAGGAACGCGAAGAGGTCTTCATCGCCGAAATGGTGGAACAGGGCCACAGTGTGGACGGCCTGTACCCGCTCAACGCGGAATGGCGTACGAAGTTTGAGGAATGGGAAGCAGGCAAGGCAAATGACTGAGACGGCCACCGCCCCTACAACGGCTGCCGCATCCGGCGTCGGCGCCACGGCCTCCCCCGGCAGCAAGTCCGAGCAGGCCTACCAGGCCATCAAGGCACGGATCGTCGAGGGCACCTACACTCCCGGCTACCGGCTGGTCCTGGCCGCCATCGCCAAGGACCTCGGCTTTAGCGTGGTCCCGGTCCGCGAAGCGATCCGCCGGCTCGAGGCCGAGGGCCTGGTGAAGTTCGAACGCAACGTCGGCGCCACCGTCTCCGGCATCGACCCCACCGAATACCTCTACACAATGCAGACCCTCAGCATCGTGGAAGGTGCAGCAACCGCGCTGTCCGCCCCCTTGATCGGTGCGGCGGACATCGCCCGGGCCCGCGCCGTGAACGAGGACATGCGCGAATGCCTCCAGCACTTCGACCCCGTCCGGTTCACCCAGCTCAACCAGGACTTCCACAGCGTCCTGTTCGAACACTGCCCCAACCCGCACATCCTGGACCTCGTCCACCGCGGCTGGAACCGGCTCGCATCCCTGCGGTCCTCGACCTTCCGCTTCGTGCCAGGCCGCGCCAAGGAATCCGTGGAGGAACACGAGGCGCTCCTGCAGCTCATCGAAAACAACGCCGACGCCGACACCATCGAAAAAGCGGCACGGCTCCACCGCAGCGCCACCCTCGACGCCTACCTCTCCCAAACCAAGCACTAGTTAGGACTTCAACGATGACGACTCCTGTAGAAACAGCAGCCAAGCATTACGTTCCCGAGAACCTCCCCACCCACATCCAGCACTACATCAACGGCCAGTTCGTCGATTCCGTCGGCGGGAAGACCTTCGACGTTCTGGACCCGGTATCCAACCAGAACTACGCGACCGCGGCGGCCGGCCAGAAGGAGGACATCGACCTCGCCGTCGCCGCCGCCCGTGAAGCATTCGTCAGCGGCCCGTGGCCGAAGATGAAGCCCCGCGAGCGTGCCCGCGTCCTGAACCGGATCGCCGACGCCGTCGAGGCCCAGGAATCCCGCCTCGCCGAACTCGAAACCTTCGACACCGGCCTGCCGATCACCCAGGCCAAGGGCCAGGCGCTGCGCGCGGCGGAGAACTTCCGCTTCTTCGCGGACCTGATCGTGGCCCAGTTCGACGACGCCATGAAGGTCCCCGGCTCGCAGATCAACTACGTGAACCGCAAGCCGATCGGCGTCGCCGGCCTCATCACCCCGTGGAACACCCCGTTCATGCTCGAGTCCTGGAAGCTCGCCCCGGCCCTGGCCACCGGCAACACCGTGGTCCTCAAGCCCGCCGAATTCACCCCGCTGTCCGCCTCGCTCTGGGCCACCATCTTCAAGGAAGCCGGCCTGCCGGACGGCGTCTTCAACCTGGTCAACGGACTCGGCGAGGAAGCCGGCGACGCCCTGGTCAAGCACCCGGACGTCCCGCTGATCTCCTTCACCGGCGAGACCACCACCGGCCAGACGATCTTCCGCAACGCCGCCGCCAACCTCAAGGGCCTCTCCATGGAGCTCGGCGGCAAGTCCCCCTGCGTCGTCTTCGCCGACGCCGACCTGGACGCCGCGATCGACTCCGCCCTGTTCGGCGTCTTCTCCCTCAACGGCGAGCGCTGCACCGCCGGCTCCCGCATCCTCGTCGAACGCGCCATCTACGACGAGTTCTGCGAAAAGTACGCCGCCCGCGCCAGGAACATCGTCGTCGGGGACCCGCACGATCCCAAGACCCAGGTGGGTGCCCTGGTCCACCCGGAGCACTTCGAGAAGGTGGCCTCCTACGTGGAGATCGGCAAGTCCGAAGGCCGGCTGCTCGCCGGCGGCGGACGGCCGGAAGGCCTCCCGGAAGGCAACTACATTGCACCCACCGTGTTCGCCGACGTCGCTCCCGACGCCCGGATCTTCCAGGAGGAGATCTTTGGTCCCGTCGTCGCCATCACGCCTTTTGAGAACGACGACGAGGCGCTGGCTCTGGCGAACAACACCAAGTACGGCCTGGCGGCCTACATCTGGACCCAGAACCTTACCCGGGCCCACAACTTCTCGCAGAACGTCGAGGCCGGCATGGTGTGGCTGAACAGCCACAACGTCCGCGACCTGCGCACCCCGTTCGGCGGCGTCAAGGCCTCCGGCCTGGGCCACGAGGGCGGCTACCGCTCCATCGATTTCTACACCGACCAGCAGGCAGTCCACATCACGCTCGGCGCTGTCCACACACCAAAATTCGGCGCCTAAGCCATCCCAACCCAACTAGCTCGCATTTGTTGTCGTTTTGACGCTCCAAAACGACATCTACTGCTAGTCAGTTGGGTATCACCCCCTTTCAAAGAAGAGAGAACATCATGACCAACTTCGTTCCCACCCCCACCGTCCCGGCACCGGATATCGTCCGCTGCGCCTACATGGAGATCGTGGTCACGGACCTCGCCAAGTCGCGCGAGTTCTACGTGGACGTCCTCGGCCTGCACGTCACCGAAGAGGACGGGAACACCATCTACCTGCGCTCCCTGGAGGAGTTCATCCACCACAACCTGGTGCTCCGCCAGGGACCCGTCGCCGCAGTTGCCGCCTTCGCCTACCGGGTGAAGTCCCCCGCCGAGGTGGACGCCGCCGAGGCCTACTACAAGGAACTGGGCTGCCGCACCGAACGCCGCAAGGAAGGCTTCACCAAGGGCATCGGCGACTCCGTCCGCGTCGAGGACCCGCTGGGCTTCCCCTACGAGTTCTTCTACGAAACCGAGCACGTCGAGCGCCTCACCCAGCGCTACGACCTCTACTCCGCCGGTGAACTGGTCCGCCTGGACCACTTCAACCAGGTCACCCCGGACGTCCCCCGCGGCCGCAAGTACCTCGAGGACCTCGGCTTCCGCGTCTCCGAGGACATCAAGGACTCCGACGGCGTCACCTACGCCGCCTGGATGCACCGCAAGCAGACCGTCCACGACACCGCCCTCACCGGCGGCAACGGACCCCGCATGCACCACGTCGCCTTCGCCACCCACGAGAAGCACAACATCATCCAGATCTGCGACAAGATGGGCGCCCTGCGCATCAGCGACCGGATCGAACGCGGCCCCGGCCGGCACGGCGTCTCCAACGCCTTCTACCTCTACATCCTGGACCCAGACGGCCACCGCATCGAGATCTACACCCAGGACTACTACACCGGCGACCCGGACAACCCCACCATCACCTGGGACGTCCACGACAACCAGCGCCGCGACTGGTGGGGCAACCCGGTCGTCCCGTCCTGGTACACCGAGGCATCCCTGGTCCTGGACCTGGACGGCAACCCGCAGCCTGTGGTTGTCCGTGAGGAGAAGTCCGAGATGGCTGTGACCGTGGGCGCCGACGGCTTCTCCTACACGCGTAAGCCTGAGGACGCGGCAGCAGGCAAGGACGCAGTGGGCTTCAAGCTCGGAGCCCAGGTCTAGGCCATGCTGGACGCGAAGACGATCGAAGCCATCGCCGACGAACTGCTGGAGGCCAACCGGACCCGCACCCCGGTCCCCCGGCTGACTGCCCGCTACCCGGATATGACGGTGGAGGACTCCTACGCCGTGCAGAGGCTGTGGCGGCAGCGGAACGAGGAGGCCGGCCGGACCCTGGTGGGGCGCAAGATCGGCCTCACGTCCAAGGCCATGCAGGATGCCACCGGCATCACCGAACCGGACTACGGTGCCATCTTCGATGACATGGTCCTCGAAACCGGCTGCTCGGTGCAGTGGGACCGATATACGCATCCTAGGGTGGAGGTGGAGCTCGCCTTTGTGCTGAAGGACGGGCTCAAGGGCCCGGGCTGCACCATCTTCGACGTCCTCAACGCCACCGACTACGTGGTTCCGGCCCTCGAAATCCTCGATTCGAGGATCCAGATGGAGGGCCGGACCATCGTGGACACCATCTCCGACAACGCTGCCATGGGCGCCATGGTGGTCGGCGGCCGCCCGGTAAAGCCCGACGCCGTCGACCTCCGCTGGGTCTCGGCCATCCTCTACAAGAACCAGACCGTGGAGGAAACCGGCGTCGCCGCCGGCGTGCTGGACCACCCGGCCAACGGCGTGCACTGGCTGGCCAACAAGATCGCCGCGCACGGGGACAGCATGAAGGCCGGCGACATCATCCTCGCCGGGTCCTTCACCCGCCCGCTGTGGGTCTACAAGGGCGACACCGTCCACGCCGACTATGGACCCCTGGGGAGCGTCACATGCCGCTTCGAGTAGAAGACACGTTCCGGTCCGCCCTCGCAGGGCAAAAGCAAAAGGGTCAAGCAGGCCGGCCGCTGGCCGGCATGTGGGTCTGCTCCGGCAGCCCCCTGATCGCCGAACTCTGCGCCGGATCCGGCCTGGACTGGCTCCTGGTCGACGCCGAGCACAGCCCCAACGGGCTCGAATCCATCCTCGCCCAACTCCAGGCCATCCACGGCTACCCCGTCCACACCCTGGTGCGGCCGCCCGTGAACGACACCGTCCTGATCAAGCAGTACCTGGACCTTGGCGTGCAGAACCTGCTCATCCCCATGGTCAACTCGGTCGCCGAGGCGGAAGCAGCGGTGGCGGCCACCCGCTACCCGCCGCAGGGTGTCCGCGGGGTCGGCTCGGCGCTGGCCCGGGCTGCCCGCTGGAACCGGGTCCCGGACTACCTCGCCCGGGCCTCTGAGACTGTCGGCGTCACCGTCCAGATCGAATCGACGGCCGCAGTGGAAGCGGTGGAGGACATTCTGAAGGTCGACGGCGTCGACGCCATCTTCATCGGCCCCTCCGACCTCGCCGCCTCCATGGGGCTGCTGGGACAGCAGGAACACCCCGAGGTGCGCGCCGCCGTCGAACACTGCCTCGCCGCCGCCAAAGCCGCAGGCAAACCGGCCGGCGTGAACGCCTTCGCCCCGGCCACCGCCCGCGCCTACCTCGACGCCGGCGCTTCCTTCATCCTGGTCGGCGCCGACGTCGCCCTCCTCGCCCGCGGCTCCGAGGCACTCGCCGCCGAATTCGTCCGGCCATCCGACGGCGGAACCCCCGCCAGCTACTGACTCTTCCCTTCGTAAGGACTCCCCCATGACAGTTACTTCTGCGCTGCCCCCTGCCATCTCACCGGAGCGGGAGGCCGCGCTGCTCGCCTCCGTGCCGACCGGCCTGCTCATCAACGGCCAGTGGCGGGACGCGTCCGACGGCGGCACGTTCGACGTGCACGACCCCGCCACCGGGGAGGTACTCGCCACCTTGGCGTCAGCCACCAGCGACGACGCGATCGCCGCATTGGACGCGGCGGACGCCGCCCAGGCATCCTGGGCCCGCACCGCACCCAGGGTGCGGGCCGAGATCCTGCGCCGCGCGTTCGACCTGGTCACCGAACGCGCCGAGGGCTTCGCACTGCTGATGACGCTGGAGATGGGCAAACCTTTGGCTGAGGCCCGCGGCGAAGTGACGTACGGGGCCGAGTTCCTGCGCTGGTTCTCCGAGGAAACCGTCCGCGACTACGGCCGCTACCTCACCACCCCCGAGGGCAAAAACAAGATCCTCGTCCAGCACAAACCCGTCGGCCCGTGCCTGCTCATCACCCCCTGGAACTTCCCGCTCGCGATGGCCACCCGCAAGGTCGCCCCGGCCGTCGCCGCCGGCTGCACCATGGTCCTCAAGCCCGCCAAACTCACCCCCTTGACGGCCCAGTACTTCGCCCAGACCATGCTCGACGCCGGCCTCCCCGCCGGCGTCCTCAACGTCGTCCCCTCCTCCTCCGCGTCCGGGATCTCCGGCCCGCTGCTCGCCGACCCGCGCCTGCGGAAGGTGTCCTTCACCGGCTCCACCCCGGTCGGCAAGCGCCTCATGGCCGACGCCGCCCAAAATGTCCTGCGCACCTCCATGGAACTGGGCGGCAACGCACCCTTCATCGTGTTTGATGACGCCGACCTCGACAAGGCCGTCGAAGGCGCCATGGCCGCCAAAATGCGGAACATGGGCGAAGCCTGCACCGCCGCCAACCGCTTCCTCGTCCACGAAACCGTCGCCACCGAATTCACCCGCAAGTTCGCCGCCGCCATGGGCGCCCTGAACACCGGCCGCGGCACCGAACCCGCCACCCAGGTCGGTCCGCTGATCGACGCCGGCGCCCGGGACGATGTCCACGCTTTGGTGAGTGCCGCCGTCGACGCCGGAGCAGTGGCCGTCACCGGCGGCGCACCCGTGGACGGGCCAGGCTACTTCTACCAGCCCACCGTCCTCGGGAACGTCCCCAATGACGCGGCAATCCTGGGCCAGGAGATCTTCGGCCCCGTCGCCCCCGTCACCACCTTCAAAACCGAAGAGGACGCCATCCGCCTGGCCAACGCCTCCGAGTACGGCCTCGCCTCCTACCTCTACAGCCGCGACTTCAACCGGCTCCTGCGCGTCGCCGAACAAATCGAATTCGGCATGGTCGGCTTCAACGCCGGCGTCATCTCCAACGCCGCAGCACCCTTCGGCGGCGTCAAACAGTCCGGACTCGGCCGCGAAGGCGGCACCGAAGGCATCGCCGAATACACCACCACCCAATACATCGGCATCGCCGACCCCTACGCCAACTGACACAGCGACGTGTCCACCCGTCCCCACAGCAAGGAAAAACATTGACTACTGTCCAGCAGGGGCAGCGCAGCCCGGCAACGGACCGCCGCGTAGCGTTCGCCACCATCATCGGGACCACCATCGAGTGGTACGACTTCTTCATCTACGCCAACGCCGCGGGCCTGGTTTTCGCGACACTGTTCTTCGAGCCCGCCGGCGACAACATCGGCATCCTGATTTCCTTCGCCTCGGTGGGACTCAGCTTCCTGTTCCGCCCGCTGGGCGCCTTCCTGGCCGGACACTTCGGGGACCGGCTGGGCCGCCGCGCCATGCTCGTCATCACGCTGATCATGATGGGGGCGGCAACCACCCTCATCGGCGTGCTGCCGACCTTCGAGACGGCGGGTGTTGTGGCGCCCATCCTGCTGCTGCTCCTGCGCATCCTGCAGGGCATTTCGGCAGGCGGCGAATGGGGCGGTGCTGTCCTGATGGCGGTGGAACATGCGCCGCGCGGGAAGCGGGGCCTGTTCGGCGCTTTCCCCCAACTCGGCGTTCCCCTGGGCATGCTGCTGGCCGCCGGCGTCCTGGCCCTCATGTCCGGCGTGGTCTCCCCCGGCGCAGCCTTCGTGGAGTGGGGCTGGCGAATTCCGTTCCTGCTCAGCTTCGTCCTGATTGTGGTCGGTTTCATGGTCCGCCGCAGCGTGGAGGAAAGCCCGGTTTTCGAGGAGATCGCACAAAAGAAGCAGCAGACCCGCGTCCCGATTGTCGAACTGTTCAGGAAGCACTGGCTGCTGGTCATCATCGCGGCCCTGGTTTTCGCCGGCAACAATGCCGCGGGCTACATGACCACCGGCGGCTACATCCTCAGCTACGCCGCCAACCCTGCCGGCCTGGCCATGGACCGCACTGAAGTGCTCCTGGCAGTCACCGCCTCCGCTGCCCTGTGGTTCGTCTTCACACTGATCTCCGGCTACCTGGCAGACAGCATTGGCCGCAAGAAGACCTACCTCTTCGGCTACGGCTGCCTCATCGTCACCGTGTTCCCGCTGTTCTGGCTGGTGAACACCGGCAACATCTGGGGGCTGTTCCTTGGCCTTGCACTGTTCACGGTCGGGCTCGGCCTTACCTACGGGCCGCAGGCAGCCCTCTACAGTGAACTGTTCCCAGCCTCCATCAGGTTCTCCGGTGTCGCCATCTCCTACGCCCTGGGTGCCATCATCGGCGGCGCCTTCGCTCCGATGATCGCCACCGCACTGGTCCAGGCCACCGGGACAACAGCCTCCGTGTCCCTCTACCTGCTCATCGTGGCGCTGCTTTCCACGGCGGCTGTGCTGGTGATCCGGGAACGCAAGGGCATCGACCTGGGCATCAACAACCAGGCCGAGCAGGAGGCCGGCGCCACCATCTTCGACCGGAACAGAATCCCGGCGACTGAGACAGCCAAGGCCGACGCCAAGGTCTAGCCCTGCATAGTTAGCGCTGGATTGTCAGCACTGCACAGTTCGCCCCGAGTCAAGGGTTCTGCACCCAAAGACAAGCCACGGGCGGCGTGGCCGGACAACACTTGGATATGCCCGCCTCGCCGCCCGGCTGAGCGCACCTTCCTACTCGAAGTGGAGTACCTCTTGGAAACCTACGATGCCCTCCTCGCGTCCGTCGCCGCCGGTCCCGGACAGGAGAGCCGGACCATCTTCGACCCCGCTACCGGCGGCGTGGTCGGCGAGGCACCGGTCCACACCATCGAAGACCTCGAAACCGCGGTAGCGGCAGCGGCCGCCGCCCAGCCCGCCTGGGCGGCACTGGGCCACGACGCCCGGTCCGCCGCGCTGCTCAAGGCAGCCGACGCCGTCGAACGCTCCGCCGAGGAACTCGCCCAGCTCCTCTCCCGCGAGCAGGGCAAACCCCTCAACGGCCCCAACGCCCGCTTCGAAGTCGGCGCCTGCGCCGCCTGGCTCCGCGCCACCGCCGCCACCGATCTCACCCCCGAAGTCGTCGTCGACGACGGCGAAACCTACGCCGAACTCCACTACAAGCCCATCGGCGTCGTCGGCGCGATCGGCCCGTGGAACTGGCCCATGATGATCACCATCTGGCAGATCGCCCCCGCCCTGCGGATGGGCAACACCGCCGTCGTCAAACCCTCCAAAATGACCCCGCTCTCCGTCCTGGCCCTGATCAAGGTCCTCAACGAAGAACTCCCCGACGGCGTCCTGCACGTCATCTCCGGCGACCGCGAAGTCGGCGCCCGCCTCGCCGAACACCCCGCCGTCGGCAAAATCATGTTCACCGGCTCCACCGCCGGCGGCAAAGCGATCATCCGCTCCTCCGCCGATACCGTCAAACGCCTCACCCTGGAACTGGGCGGCAACGACGCCGGCATCGTCCTGCCCGACGCCGACCCCAAGGCCATCGCCTCCGACCTGTTCTGGGGCGCGTTCCTCAACACCGGCCAGACCTGCGCCGCACTGAAACGCCTCTACGTCCACGACACCATCTACGACGCCGTCTGCGAAGAACTCACCCACGTCGCCAAGGCCATGCCCATGGGTGTGGGCCTGGACGAGAACAACGTCCTCGGCCCCCTGCAGAACAAGGCCCAGTACGACATCGTCGCCAACCTCGTCCAAGCCGCCCGCGACTCCGGCGCCCGGATCCTGACCGGCGGCAACCCCGACCCGGGCCAGCCCGGCTACTTCTACCCCACCACCCTCGTGGCCGACATCGACAACACCAACCCGCTCGTCACCGAAGAACAATTCGGCCCCGCCCTGCCCATCATCCGCTACAGCACCATCGACGAAGCGGTGCAGATGGCCAACGCCCTCGACGTCGGACTCGGCGCCTCCGTCTGGTCCCCCAACCTCCCCGCCGCCCGCGAAGTCGCCGCCCGCATCCAGGCCGGCACCGTCTGGATCAACAAACACGGCGCCGTCGACCCCCGCGTCCCCTTCGGCGGAGCCAAACAATCCGGCTACGGCCTCGAATTCGGCGTCGAAGGCCTCAAGCACCTCGGCATCCCCCAGGTCATCAACGGCTGACCCCTTCCCCGGAACAGATTGCCCACCGGTACAGACAGGGGGACGGCCCGCGGCGCGGCGGCTCCGGCAATAGACTGAAGCCATGTCCCAGACCGGAATCGCCGCCAGCAGACGCTTCCTTCGCGGCCGGATCCGGACAGGGATGGTCCGGAGCCGGAATTCACTGGTTCCCGCGATCCAGATGACCTTCGGTGCGGTCGCAGCCTACGCCTTCGCTGAGTACGTCCTGGGGCATACGGGGCCGCTGTTCGCGGCCACGTCCGCCCTGATCGCGCTCGGCTTTTCCCGTGATCTGCGCGTGCGGAGGGTGATGGAGGTGGGGCTGGGCTGCACCATCGGCATTGCCGTGGGTGACCTGCTGCTTCACTGGCTCGGAGCAGGGATCTGGCAGGCCGCCGTCGTGCTTTTGGTCTCCATCCTGCTGGCCCGCTTCCTGGACAGCGGCAACATATTCACCACTCAACTGGCCCTGCAGTCGCTGCTGGTGGTGCTGCTGCCGGCACCCGCCGGCGGGCCGTTCACCCGCAGCATCGACGCCGTGGTGGGCGGCGTGATCGCGTTGCTGGTCACCATCGTGGCGCCCAAGGATCCCCGGCGGGAACCGCGCAAGGACGTCCAGAAGCTGCTCCATGAACTGGCGGAGGTGCTGCGGGAATGTTCCGTGGCCCTGGTGGAAAGCGATTCCACCAGGGCGTGGCATGCCCTGGTCCGGGGCCGGAACAGCCAGCCGCTGGTGGATGCGATGCGGCACTCCCTGCGGGCGTCCAGTGAGGTGGCCACGCTGGCGCCCGCTTACCGGCGGCACCGGGACGAGCTGGACCGGATGGAGCAGTCGCTTGAGTTCATTGACCTTGCCCTGCGCAACAGCCGCGTCTTCGCGCGCCGGCTTACGAGTTCCATCAACCACGCCGCACTGTCCGACGAGGCCACCGAGAACATCGCCGACGTCCTGCAGGAAACAGCGGCGGCCGTCGACGAGCTCTCGCTCGGACTCGCCGAAGTCCAGGAGGGCGCGCGCCACGCGCACCTGCGGAGCGCGCGGCAGGACCTGGGCGAGATCGCCGGGCGGCTGCACCCGCGGATGCTTGAGGTGCAGAAACTCGAGGGTGAGACAGTGGTGATGCTGTTCCGGCCGCTCATGGTGGACCTGCTGGAAGCGGCAGGCGTCGAGTCCCGCGAGGCCCGCGACCTCCTCCCGCCGCTGTAGGGCCCACGGCCGTAGGGTTCCCGGGCAGAGCTTGCGAGGTTAGGGTGCGGCCGGGGATGTCACAGCCCCCGGTTAGGGTGGAGCAATGGCTACAAAGACTTCCCGGGTTTCCAAGGCGCCGGGCTATAAATGCGCGGAATGCGGCTGGACCACGGTCAAGTGGGTGGGCCGGTGCGGTGAGTGCCAGGCGTGGGGCACCGTTGAGGAAACCGGCGTCGCGGTGGCCCGTACGACGGCGGCCACTACAGTTCTGGAGCCCGCCCGCCCCATTGCCGACATTGACGCCACGACGGCCGCCTACCTGCCCACCGGCGTGGACGAGCTGGACCGTGTGCTCGGCGGCGGCGTGGTGCCCGGCGCTGTCATCCTGCTCGCGGGCGAGCCCGGCGTGGGCAAGTCCACGCTGCTGCTGGATGTAGCCGCCAAGTTTGCCCGGACCGGGCAGAGCGTCCTGTATGTGACGGGCGAGGAATCGGCGGCCCAGGTGAAGCTCCGGGCCGAACGGATCAGCGCGATCGCCGACACCCTGTACCTGTCCGCCGAAACCGACCTGGGCCAGGCGCTGGGCCAGGTGGAGAAGGTGGAGCCGAAGCTGCTGGTGGTGGACTCCGTCCAGACACTCAGCAGCGCGGATGTGGAAGGCAGTGCCGGGGGTGTCTCCCAGGTGAGGGAGGTGGCTGCCTCGATCATTTCGGCGGCCAAGCGCCGGAACATGACCACGCTGCTGGTGGGGCACGTGACCAAGGACGGTTCCATCGCCGGTCCCCGCCTGCTGGAGCACCTGGTGGACGTCGTGTGCCAGTTCGAGGGCGAGCGCCACTCCCGCCTCCGCCTGCTGCGGGCGGTCAAGAACCGTTACGGGCCCACCGACGACGTGGGCTGCTTCGACCTAACCGAGGACGGCATCATGGGCCTCGCCGATCCGAGCGGGCTGTTCGTCACCCGCACCAAGGAACCCGTGTCCGGCACCTGCATCACGGTCACCATGGAGGGCCGCAGGCCGCTGCTTGCCGAGGTGCAGTCGCTGATGGCCGAGACCCAGAACTCACAGCCGCGCCGGGCTACGAGCGGCCTGGACAGTTCACGGGTGGCCATGCTCCTGGCGGTCCTGCAGCAGCGTGCCGGCTGCCCGCTGCAGAAGGACGATTCCTACGTGGCCACGGTGGGCGGCGTGAAGCTCAGCGAGCCGGCCACCGACCTCGCGGTGGCGCTGGCGGTGGCCTCCGCGAAGCACAAGAAGCCCTTGCCGCAGCGCCTGGTCGCGTTCGGCGAGGTGGGGCTGGCCGGCGAGGTCCGCCCTGTCCCGGGCATCAACCAGCGCATCCATGAGGCGCACCGGCTGGGCTTCACCCACGCCGTGGTTCCTGCCAGCCCCACCGGTCCAGGCCAGGTCCCGGCAGGCTTTTCCGTAAGGGAGGTCGGGCACCTGACCGAGGTCCTGGATCTGCTCAGTCTTAAGGCAGGAGGCTAGCCCTAAACCAGGAACTTAGGCGCGGGTGACCACGAGCGCCGCGCTGTGCCCGCCGAAGCCGAAGGCATTGACGAGTCCCGCCGTCGCAGTGCTCCCGCTGACGGTACCGGTGATGACGTTGAGGTCCACCTCGGGGTCAAGGGCGGCCACGTTGTAGGTGCCCGGCAGGTCACCGGTCCGCAGTGCCTGCAGCGTGGCGATGGCAGCCAGCGCGCCCGCACCGCCGAGCAGGTGGCCGGTGAGGGACTTCGTGGAGGTCACGGGGACCTGGTTTCCGGCAATCTCCTTGATGGCCTGTGCCTCCAGCCGGTCGCCCACGGGCGTGGAGGTGGCGTGCGCGTGCACGAACCCGATGTCCGTCCCGGTGAGGCCGGCGGAGGCGAGCGCCTTCTGCATGACCCGCACCTGCATGTCCGGATCGGCTGCCACGATGTCGTTCGCGTCCGAGGTCACTGCTGATCCGGCAATGCCGCCCAGCACCTCCGCGCCCCGGGCACGTGCGTGCTCCGCGCTCTCCAGCACCACGATCCCGGCGCCTTCGGACAGCACGAACCCGTCGCGGTCCCGGTCGAACGGCCGCGAGGCCTGCCCCGGATCCCCGTTGCGTGTGGAGAGCGCCCTGATCTGGGAGAAACCGCTGATGATGAGGTCGTTGATGCTGGCGTCAACGCCGCCGGCAATGACGACGTCGGCCTCCCCGGACCTGATCATGTCGGCGCCTTGGGCAATTGCTTCGGCCCCGGACGCGCAGGCGCTGACCGGGGTGCGGGCACCGCCCTTGGCGCCGAGGTCGATCGATACCCACGCCGACGGCCCGTTTACCATGAGCCGGGTCAGGGTGTGCGGGGAAACCTTGCGCGGGCCGCCGTTGTCCAGCTCTCTGACCTGTGCGAGCACGGTGTCCATGCCGCCGTAGGCAGATCCGATGACGACGGCCAGCCGCTCCGGGTCGACGCCGGGCTTGCCTGCCTGTTCCCAGGCCTCGCGGGAGGCCACGAGCGCCAGCTGCCCGCAGCGGTCCATCCGCTTCAGCTCGCGGGTGCCCAGGAATGCGCCAAGGCCGGCGGTGACCCGGCCGGCGATGCGCACCGGCAGGGCCTCTGCCCAGCCCTCCTCCAGCGCCGCGATGCCCGACCGCCCGGCCAGCATCGCCTCCCAGGTCTCGGGGACGTTGGCCCCGAGCGGGTTGATGGAACCCATGCCGGTCACGACGACGCTGGCTGGTCCGGTTACAGGTGTTGCTGCAGAAGGCTGGCTTGTGGGCACGGCGATACCTTGCTTCGTTGGGTGGGTGACCGTTGGGGCAGCGGAGCCCCGTGCTGGCATTACTTTGCGGGGTTGTGCGTCCCGATCGGCACCAGCGTGAGGTCCGGATGGTTCTTCTCGATCCGGCGCAGTGCCCAGACGTCGTTGAAAAGGGCCAGGTACTCGCCGTCGGACCGGAGCAGCACCTCTGCGCCCGGCACGTTGGCCAGCGCAGGCATGGCGTCCCCCGTCGAAATCCTGGCCATGGAGTACGGAAGGCGCTCCAGCCGCATCGGCGCGCTGAAGTCGTGGGCCATGCGGTCCTCCACCACTTCGAACTGCATGGGGCCGACGGCGGCAAGCACCGGCGCCTGGTCACCGCGGACGTCGGAGCGCAGCACCTGGATGACGCCCTCGTGCTCGAGCTGCTCGATGCCGCGGCGGAACTGCTTGAAACGGCTGGGGTCCTTGGAACGGGCAACCTGGAAGTGCTCGGGGGCGAACAGCGGAATGGCCGGGAACTCCACGGCCTCCCCGAGGAACAGGCTGTCCCCCACCCGCAGCGACGACGCGTTGACCAGGCCCACGACGTCGCCCGGGTAGGCCTCGTCGATGACCTCTCGTTCACGGCCGAAGACCTGCTGCGCGTACTTCGTGGCGAACGACTTTCCGGTCCGGGTCTGGGTGACCACCATGCCCCGCTCGAACACGCCGGAGCAGACGCGGATGAAGGCGACGTGGTCGCGGTGGGCCTTGTTCATGCCGGCCTGGACCTTGAAGACGAAGCCGGAGAACGGGGACCCGACCGGCCGCGGCGAGCCGTCGATATCCGGCCGGGGCGCGGCCGGCGGGGCGAAGTCCACCAGGGCGTCGAGGAGTTCCTTGACGCCGAAGTTCAGGGCGGCGGAGCTGAAGAGGATCGGTGTGGCCTTGCCCGCATGGAAGCTTTCGACGTCGAAGGCGAGGTTGGATTCGATGACCAGGCCTGCCTCGTCGACGGCGTCAGTCCAGTTGTTGCCCTGGCTTTGCTCGGCTTCTTCCGGGGTGAAGTATTCGGTGATGGCGATGCTGGCGCCCGCGTTGTTCCGCTGGAAGCGCGCGAACCTGTCGTTGCGCAGGTCCCAGACACCGCGGAAGTCGCCGGAGATGCCCACGGCCCAGGTCAGGGGCATGGGCTGCAGGCCGGTGCGCTCCGTGATCTCGTCCATGAGGGCCAGCGCGTCCAGGCCGGGACGGTCCCATTTGTTGATGACGGTGATGATGGGGAGGTTCCGCTGCTTGCAGACCTCGAACAGCTTCATGGTCTGTGTTTCCAGGCCCTTGGCCGCATCCACGAGCATCACGGCACAGTCGACGGCGGCGAGCACCCGGTAGGTGTCCTCGGAGAAGTCCGCGTGACCGGGGGTATCCAGCAGGTTGATCACGGTGTCCCGGTAGGAGAACTGCAGGGCCGCCGAGCTGATGGAAATGCCGCGGTCCTTCTCCATCTGCATCCAGTCCGAGACCGTCTCCTTGCGGTTGGCCTTGCCGCTGGACGCACCCGCCGTGCCAATCACCTTGGCGTGTAGGGCCAGGGCCTCGGTGAGCGTGGACTTGCCGGCGTCCGGGTGGGAGATGACGGCGAACGTCCGGCGGCGGGAGGCCTGCTTGTGGATCTCGTGCACCCGGGAGGGGCTCTGCACTTCTTGGGACACGGGGCTACTTTCGCTGCGATCCGCGGGGGATCCGGTTGGGGAATGTGGCGGCGGAACCTGCCAGCCAAGGCTTCAAGTTTATCGCAGGGGCGGAAACCGCACCGAAAGGCGGGCCAAAAGTGCGCCCCAGCCAGCCGCCGTCGGACGCACTCCCGGTGCCCGTTCCGCAAGCCCCTGACGGGGCACTTTAAGGCTTGCCCGTGCGGATGCTGGGGTAATCTACCTCTAGGATGGTGCATGCGGGAGACCGAGTACTTTTGATCCTGCCGGCGAACTGTTGAAAACCGGCAAACCTGCAGGCCCCGCCTGCACCTTTGAAGGGAATATCTATGGCTCGCAGCCCTGAAGAATCGCTCAAGGCGACTTTGGGGAGGGTGGCCCCGGGGACCGCGTTGCGGGACGGCCTGGAACGCATTCTCCGCGGACGCACCGGCGCGCTGATCGTGCTCGGCTCGGACCGGACCATCGACTCGATCTGTTCGGGCGGCTTCGACATCGGCATCGACTTCTCACCGACCCGGCTCCGCGAACTGGCCAAGATGGACGGTGCCATCATCTGCGACAAGGATGCCGGCAACATCCTCCGGGCGGCCGTGCAGCTCGTGCCGGATCCCAGCATCGAAACCCAGGAATCGGGCACCCGGCACCGGACCGCCGAGCGCGTCGCCATCCAGACCGGCGTACCGGTGATCTCGGTGAGCCAGTCCATGCAGATCATCGCCCTGTACGTCAACGGGCTGCGGCACGTGCTCGAGGGCTCCGAAAAGGTCCTGGCCCGCGCCAACCAGGCCCTGGCCACGCTGGAGCGCTACCGTTCCCGGCTGGACCAGGTGACCAGTTCGCTCTCCGCCCTGGAGATCGAGGCCATGGTGACGGTCCGCGACGTGGCGGTGACCCTGCAGCGCCAGGAGATGGTGCGCCGGATCTCCGAGGAGATCTCGCAGTACGTGCTGGAGCTGGGCGAGGACGGCAGGCTCCTGTCCCTCCAGCTCGATGAGCTCACCGTGGGACGCGGCCCGGGCAGCGACATCATCATCCGCGACTACGCAGGGCCGAAGGCATCCCCGGAGGACATCGACGGCGCCGTGAGCGCACTCCTGAACCTCGGCCCCACCGAGCTTATCGACCTCAGCAAGATCGCCGGGATCATCGGGTTTGCCGGCGGCGTCGAAACCCTCGACGCCGTGGTCCAGCCGCGCGGCTACCGCCTGCTCTCCGGGCTTAAGGCCGTGCCTAAAGCGGTTGCGGACAGGCTGGTGGACCACTTCGGCGGCCTGCAGCACCTCATGGCGGCAACGATTGACGACCTGATGACCGTGGACGGCATCGGTGACCAGCGCGCCCGCACTGTCCGCGAGGGCCTCAGCCGGATGGCCGAAGCCAGCCTGCTGGACCGGTTCCTCTAGATTCCCGTCGACTGCTCCTCCCCACCGGCCCCCTCGCCTCGCAAGCTCGGCCAGGGAACCCTGCCGGCGTGGGCCCAGCCCTTTTGGGCACCCACAAGGGCGTTTACGGAGCAATCGATGAGATCCGGCGGTCAGCCGAGCTGGAAGACCGTCGGCGGGCTGACCTTGGCGCCGAGCTTGGCGATGAACACGTAGTACCCGCTGCCGGCAACGGCACCGTCCGGCAGCTTCTCGCAGCCCTGCACCGACCGGTTGCGCGGCCACGGGAAGTTGGCCGTTTCGCTCTTGCCGGGCGCGAGGGTCTTGACGAGGTCGGTGCTGGCAGCCTGGCAGTCGGCGGACGAGAAGACCCGGTCCGAGCCGCTGGTGACCAGGAAGTCCATCTGCGACGTGCCGATGTTCACCTTGCACGGGAGCTTTCCGCCGTTGGTGACCGTGAGGCTCAGTACCGGTTTTTCATCCGCGGCGTAGGACGTCTTGTTGGTGGCCGCCTTGACGGTCACGAGCTTCTGGTCGCAGGCGGGCGAGGCTGAGGGGGTCGCCGAAGGAGTGGCCGACGGCGTTGCGGACTGGGCGGCACCGGTACCTTGCGTTGGGGAATCCTGGGCGGACGATAACTGCCGGGCGCCGCCGAGGAGGCTGGTCAGGGTGGTCACACCACCGGCGATCAGGCCCAGGACCAGCAGCAGCGCCACTCCGGCAAAAAGCCGACGGCGGCGGTACACGGCGGGGCTCGGCTTGCGGACGGCGCGGGACGCCGTTTTCCCTGACACAGTTTTCCCCTGTGCCGTTTTTTGTGCCGCCGGTTTTGGAGACCGGTTCCGGCCCGCGCCGGAGTTCGGAGTGTCTTGCCTGCCCATCTTTCTAGGCTAGGGAACGGCAGGGTTTCTGCGGCGCAACCACGCCGCCCCTGCCCCATCATGTCCAATTCGTGACCCTAATTCGGGTGACAACTGTCAGCACACTTACTAAAATTGAATCCCGGTTACCACTTACCGGGCCGAGTTGGAGAGGACGAAAGATGGTAGATCACGTGTCTGGCGGTCACCTCGAACGCGTCCTTCTGCCGCTGACGTTTGGCAAACATCAGAGCCAGGGGACTGAGTTCACGGTGCTTGCGGTTGAGATTTGGGACACCGGAATCGTGGTGAACCTGCATCTCGCATCAGTCAATGAAGACGAGCCGCAAACCCCCGAAATCGTTGTCCATGACCACTTTGGCACAGAGTACAAGCTGGACGAGGTGGCCACCGTGGGCACCCGCCAGCTGCAGTTCTTTGCGCCCTCTATACCTGAAGGAACGCGCAGCCTGACCATCCGCTCAGTGGATGCGGACAGTGCCGGCTTTGTGGTGGCCCTTGCTGTTCCGGCGCCAAACGGGCGCGGCGGCGAGACCCTGCACGGCCACGTCAGGCGGCTGCCCCCGCGGCAGGAGGGACTGCCTCCTGTGGAACAGGAAGCCAGCTGACGGCACCCGGGCGGGAACCGCCGTCGTGGTTTCCACTAGAGTATTGGCATCAAAACCACAACCGCTTACCCCGAACTAACCGAAATCCATTCCTCCCTGCACAGCTGGTTCGACGCCGAGGCGCGTGACTTGCCGTGGCGGTCCCCGGACTGCCCGCCGTGGGGTGTGCTGGTCAGCGAGATCATGCTGCAGCAGACCCCCGTGGTGCGCGTGCTGCCGGTATGGGAGGAGTGGATGCGCCGGTGGCCGGAGCCTGCCGCGCTGGCCCGGGAACCCGCGGGCGAAGCGGTCCGGGCCTGGGGCCGGCTGGGTTATCCGCGTCGTGCGCTGAGGCTGCACGGGGCGGCAGTCGCCATCGGGCGCGACCACGGCGGCACGGTCCCGTCGGACTATGCCGACCTGCTCGGCCTGCCGGGCGTAGGCAGTTACACGGCCGCCGCCGTCGCCGCCTTTGCCTTCGGGCGCCGCGAGACGGTGGTGGATACCAACATCCGCCGCGTTCACGCACGGCTCTTTTCCGGATCCGCCCTGCCCGCCCCGGCGCTGACCGCCGCGGAGATGCGGCTCGCCGCGGAACTGCTGCCCTCCGACGCCGGCCGTTCAGTCCGCTGGAACGCCTCGGTCATGGAGCTGGGGGCGCTGGTGTGCACTGCACGTTCGCCGAAGTGTTCGGCGTGCCCGGTGCGCGACCGGTGTGCCTGGCTCGCCGCCGGCGAGCCGCCGCCGTCGTACACCCCCAAGGGCCAGGCGTGGCACGGCACCGACCGCCAGGTCCGCGGCGGCGTGATGGCTGTCCTCCGGCTGGCGGACGCGCCGGTGCCGGCGGAGATGTTCCAGCAGGCCCCGGCAGACCTCGGGTTCGAAGCGGCCGGCATCGGCGTGCCGCTGGCAGCGCTGCACCGGCTGAATTGTGCTCCGGAACAGCTGGAACGGGCGCTGGCCGGACTCCTGGCCGACGGCCTCGCCGAACTGCACCAGGGCGGGTACCGGCTGCCCGCGTAGCGGTGTATCCAGCCCCGTACGCGGCCACTGCAGGACCGGCTTTTGATCTCGAATTGGCAGTCGTTCCGGTCCCGGGGGTAACGATGTCTGTACCAGTTTTCCCCTGCGGGTCCGCTCGGTATCGTGCCGGATTTACCCTGAAGTATGGGCAAAACAGGGGTACTTTTGGCCACAATCACGACGACGGTGCTTCTCTCCGGATGCCATGTGTTCGAGGTGGCGTGCCCGGCGATCGCCCAGGCGTCAGGGGTGTCGGTAACGGTTGCGGCCAGCTACGCCCCGGCCGTAAAGGCCCTCCATTTGAAGGCGTGCCAGGACGGCTCGTGCAGGGAGGGTGAGCTGGAGCTGGCGCCGGGCTTCATTTCCGTGGATCAGGGCTGCACCGATGGCTCCAGGCCCGACGGCATCTGCTCCGCGACATCGGAGCCGGACAGAACCAAGCGGGGAATGCTCATGCTGGACGTCCTGACGGAGTCACCGATGGAAGTCACGGCCTCCGGAACGTCCATCGACGGAAGTCCCCTGCCGGTGCGCACGCTGCGCTTCACCCCGGCGGGCGGCTACCCGTTCGGCGAGCAGTGCGGGCGGTTTGTCTCAGCGTCGGTGGTGCTGGATGAGGCCGGACTCCGCCAGGACCGGTAGCTGTACTGACCCGGCCTGCGCGGCCTCAGGGTTCGCCGAAGCCGTCCCTGACCAGGCCCGCCACGTACGCCACGGCGCGCTCGGCGTCGGGCCCGTACGCTTCCACGTGGAGCACCGATCCCTTGCCGGCTGCCAGCGTCATCAGCCCCGTCATGGAGGCACCGTCCACTCCGTTCACCGTGACTTCGGCATCCAGCGCGGACAAGCCGCCGGCTATCTTGGCGGCCGGGCGCGCATGCATTCCGGCCTGGTTAACCAGCTCAAAGTCGCCGCTCGCATCCGGGGCAGCGGGCGCGGCAGCAGCACCGGCAGTCTGTCCGGCAGGGGCGCCGGCGGCGGGGGCGGCAGCAACAGCCGCGGCCCCCACGGCAGCGGGGGCAGCGGCAGGAAGACGCTCTTCGGCCTTGGGACGGGAGGCGGGATAGCCATGCGTGGCCTCGGCGGCCCGGCGAACAGCATGAACGCTTGCACCTCCCTGGGCCGCCACCGCAGCCGCCACGAGGCCCTCCACGATCGGGGCATCGGCGAGAAGCACCGGGGCGTTGCCCTCGGCGAACTCCATGGCCGACTCCGCCGTCATAACGGCCGAGCCGAGATCGGTCAGCACCACCACGCCATCGCCTCCGGCCGCGGATTCCAGCGCAGCCATCACCTTTTCCATGCTGGTGCCGATCCTGCCATCGGACGTTCCGCCGGCCGGCACCATCATCACGTCCGGCGCCATCTGGGCAGCGAGCTCCACCGCGCCGTCGGCTATCTTGTCACTGTGCGAAACCACCACGATCCGCACCGTCATGCGGCAGCTCCCGCAGCGGCGCGGAGAATCAGGGCACTGGATGCCGCTCCGGGGTCCCGGTGGCCCGCGCTTCGCTCCCCCAGGTAGCTGGCCCTGCCCTTGCGCGCCACGAGCGGGTCGGTCGCGACCGCACCCGCCTCGGCAGCCTCCGCGGCGGCGATAAGGACTGCCAGCGTGTCACCGTCGGCGGCGGCAGCAGCGGCTGCGTCAGCGGCCGGAGTCCAGGCATCAACCATCGTCTTGTCGCCTGCCTCGGCCTTTCCGCGGGCCACGATACCGTCCCGCGCCGCTGCGAGTGCCGCGGCGAGCGCCGAGGAATCGACGTCAGCAGCATCCCCAAGTGTGGTTGCGGCCCGCAGGAACGCGGTCCCGTAGAGCGGCCCGGCGGCGCCGCCCACCTTCGACATCAGCGCCATGGCCGTCAGCTTGAGTGCCGCGCCCGGGGTTTCCGGAGGGTTTTCGGCGAGCTTCTCAAGCACCGCCTGGAAGCCGCGGTCCATGTTTTCGCCGTGGTCCGAGTCCCCGATGGCCCGGTCGAGCTCGATGAGTTCCACCCTGTGTTCCGCCATCGCCTGCGCTGACAGCGTGAGCCATTTGACGGCCCAGGTCACGTCCAGTCCCACTGCTACACGCCCCATCGCAGCGCCGGCGTGTGCACAGGCGCATCCCAGAGGGCCGTCATCTCGTCGTCAAGCCGCAGGACGGAGATGGAGCATCCCTGCATCTCGAGGGACGTGATGTAGTTCCCCACGAGGGAGCGCTCCACCGTGACGCCCCGCTCCGCAAGTATCTGGGCGGCCCGGCGGTAGACGATATACAGCTCGCTCAGCGGTGTTCCGCCCATGCCGTTGACGAACAGGAGAACCTTCTCGCCCGACACCGTTCCGAGGTCGCTGAGAACCGGTTCCAGCAGGCGGTCGGTGATGCCGTCGGCATTTTCCAGGGCGATCTTGTGCCGGCCGGGCTCGCCGTGAATGCCGATGCCGATTTCAATCTCGTTGTCCTCGAGGTCAAAGCTCGGTGATCCGGCATGCGGCACCGTGCAGGCTGTGAGTGCCACGCCCATCGTGCGCACATTCCTGTTCACGCGGTCGCCGATGGCCGCCACCGCATCGAGGTCGTCGCCGCGTTCGGCCGCAGCCCCGGCGATTTTCTCCACCAGGACAGTGCCGCCCACTCCCCTGCGGCCCGCCGTGTACAGCGAATCCTCCACTGCGACGTCATCGTTGACGAGTACGGTGCGGACCTCCACGCCCTCGGCCTGGGCCATTTCCGCAGCCGTCTCGAAGTTCAGGACATCGCCGGTGTAGTTCTTGACGATATGGACCACACCGGCACCGGAGTTCACGGCGAGCGTCGCCGGAATGATCTGGTCCGGGGTCGGTGAGGTAAACACGGCACCGGGCACGGCGGCGTCGAGCATGCCGCGGCCCACAAAACCGGCGTGAAGCGGCTCGTGCCCGCTGCCGCCGCCGGACACCAGGCCCACCTTGCCGGCAACGGGGGCATCCTTGCGGGTGACGTACTTCGGGTCGGCGCTGACGGTCACGAGGTCCGCATGGGCAAGTCCGAATCCTTCCACTGATTCATCCACAACAGCGCGGGGGTCATTGATGAGCTTCTTCACGGCTGGCTCCTGGCCTCTCGGTGCTTCATTGACATCGATCAGGATGTGCTTTGACCCTACTACCGGCACCGGCCCGGCGGTAGTTCAGCGCGCGGGCGTCCGCACCGCCGAGGGGACCCAGAAAAGGCTTGGAAGGGATCCGGAAGGGACAGCCCCCAATGCGGTCCCTTCCGTCCCCAAGAGTTTATCCAGCAAGTTTACAAAAGGAAAGCAATGTTACCCGCAGATATTGAACCGGACCTAGAGGGTCCTGATCATCCGCGTGTTGCCGAGCGTATTGGGCTTCACGCGCGCAAGGTCCAGGAACTCGGCCACGCCTTCGTCGTGCGAGCGCAGCAGTTCGGAGTACACCTGCGGGTCCACCGCCGACTGGTCTGCCATCACCTCGAAGCCGTGCCGCTTGAAGAAATCCACCTCGAAGGTCAGGCAGAACACGCGGGAGACGCCCAGGGCTGCGGCCTGCTTCAGGAGGCTTTCAACCAGGACATGGCCCACGCCCTTGCCGCGCCAGGCATCGGAAGCTGCGAGAGTGCGGACCTCGGCCAGGTCCTCCCACATGACGTGCAGGGCGCCGCAGCCGATGACCTCGCCGGCCGCCGACTCGGCGATCAGGAACTCCTGCAGGCTCTCGTAGTACGCCACCGTCTCCTTGGCCATCAGGATCCTCTCTTCGGCGAGTGGCGCCACGAGTCGCTTGATGGCGGCCACATCGCTGGTCCGGGCCGGGCGGATGCTGAAGGAGGAGTCAGTCACAGCCCCATCTTACGGACTGCTGCACTCACGCCCCTGGCAGGGACCAGCAGTGTCAGAGCCCCAGGTCGGCGGGAAGCGGAATGTCCTTGCCGAGGACGTTCCTGGCCAGGAAGTGTTCAACCACGCCATACCAGACCTTGGCATGCTGGGGCTGCAGGATCCAGTGGTTTTCGTCGGGATAGAAGAGGAACCTGTGGCTGGTCTGCCCGTTGCCGTCGGCCGCGAGCCGGGACCTGGACAGCAGCTCGTACCAGAGCCGCAGGCCCTCCCCGATGGGCACGCGGTAGTCCTTGTCGCCGTGGATCACCAGCATGGGCGTCAGGATCTTCTCGACGTGCAGGTGCGGGGAGTTCTCCAGCGCCATTTCCGCCGTCATTTCCTTGAGCCAGTACTGCGATGCGTCCGTGGTGGGGCCGAACTGGTCCAGCGCCCACAGGCTGGCGTGGGTCACGATCGCCTTGAACCGGTCCGTCTGGCCGGCCACCCAGTTCGCCATGTAGCCGCCGAACGAGCCTCCCATCGCCGCCGTCCGGCTTTCGTCGATATCCGGCCGCTGCACCACTGAGTCCGTGATGGCCATGAGGTCCGTGTACGGCGCCTTGCCCCAGCCGCCCCAGCCCCGCTGGATGTATTCCTGGCCGTACCCCGTTGACAGCGCAGGGTCCGGCAGGAGAACGGCGTAGCCCCGGGCAGTGAGCAGCCACGGGTTCCAGCGCCAGGTCCAGGCATTCCAGGAGCCCAGGGGACCGCCGTGGATCCAGAGCAGCAGCGGCGCGGGGTTCCCGGCAGAAGCCCCGGCGGGCAGGGCCAGGTAGGCAGGCACCCGGGTGCCGTCGGCCGCCGTCGTCTCCACCCGCTCCAGCGACCCCGCGGTCTGCGGCCGCCCAGCCGGCGACGGCAGCCGCGTGACGTCCCCGGTGGCGAGGTCGATCCTGACGGGCTCGGCCGGAAACTCGTAAGAGCTGCGCAGCGCGTAGGCGCTGCGCCCGTCGGGTGAAACGACCACGTCGGTGTAGGCCGCCGCATCCGGCGTCACCCTGGTGACGCTCCCCCGGGCGGCACCTGCCGCAGCGCTCACGCTGAAAACCGGCGACGCGCCGTCGTCGTCTGCCGTGACCAGGAGTGCAGAGCCGTCCGGGAGCCAGGCCTCAGGGTGGGCCCACCGGTCCCAGTCATGCGCCAGGGGCTGCAGGTCTTCCGGCCCGGCCCCACTGGACACGTCGAGGAGGTGGAGCTTGACCTGCGGGGCCTGCTGCGGGGTCGTGTCGCTTTCGCTGAGGACGGCGAGAGTGCCGCCGTCCGGGCTGACCGGTCCCGGGAAGTAGTTCATGCCTTCCTCGTCGAGGAGGATCCTCAAGTTGCCGGTGGCAACGTCAACCGCGGCGAGCACCGAGCGCAGGTCCGCCTTCGGCAGCGGCTTGACCAGGCTGGTGTAGATGGTCTTGCCGTCCGGGCTGACCACCGAGACAGCCTCGCGGAGCCGGGAACCCACCTGCGGGGTGAGGTTGCGCAGCGTGAGGGGTGCTGCGCTGTCCACGGTGGCGGGTTTCCCCGGTTCCTGATCCGTCCCGGGCTCCACGGCGAAGAGCCGGGGCTGGGCAGGGCCGAGGTCAGCGTCCCAGTAGCGCACCGGGTATTCACTGTGCAGGATGGCCGCCACTCTGTTGTCCTTGCGGCTTTTGCGGCGCTCGGCGTCGTCGTCCTCGTCCCTGGAGCCGGCGAGGACGGTGGCGGTGACGAAGGCGGCGTTGGCGTCCCTGGCGGCCATGACCTTGTCCACGCCGCCTGGCCTGGAGAGCACCACGCGCGCCTCGCCGCCGCCGGCGGGGAGCACCCAAAGCGCGCTGACGGGGTCGCCGTCGGCTTCCTTCTCCGGATCCGGCCTGGCGGAGGTGAAGTAGACGTCGCCGTTGGCCGCGAACGCGGCGCCGGCTTCGCCCTTGGCGCTGCGGGTGATCCTCCGGGCCTGGTTCGCACCTGCCGGGTCCACCTCCCACAGAGCCGAAACGTATTCGGTGCCCTTGCTGTTGAGCGTGGCGACGGCGGTCACCAGCCGCTGGCCGTCGGGGCTGAGGGCCAGGCCACTGACGCGCGGGATCGCCAGGTAGTGGTCGAGGTCATGGAAAGGGGTAGCCGGTTGCTCGCGCAGGGTCGCTGCATCTTCAGTTGACATGTGCTGATTCAACACCGGCTGTGCGGTGGATCACAGGCCGGTTCACTATTAGTGAAACAGTACTTTCAGAACTGCGCGCTCCGCCCCGTCGGCCATCTGACGGCGGCCCAAACAGCAGGAGGCCCCGCCGGCCCCTTTCGGGGGCGGGCAGGGCCTCTTGGCGCTGGAGTGCGGCTGTTGTCCTGGAGCTAGGCGCTGGGCGCGATCTCCGGGATGCGCGGCTTGGCGTTGCCGGCGAAGGTGAACTTCGCGTCGTCGCCCTCGCCGTCCACGTCCACCACCACGATGTCGCCGGAGTGCAGCTCGCCGAAGAGGATCTTCTCGGAGAGCTGGTCCTCGATCTCGCGCTGGATGGTACGGCGCAGCGGCCGGGCACCCATGGCGGGATCGTAGCCGCGGGTGGCCAGGAGCACCTTGGCTGCCTTGGTCAGCTCGATGCCCATGTCCTTGTCCTTGAGGCGCTTCTCGAGGCGGGTCACGAACAGGTCCACGATCTCGATGATCTCGTCCTGCGTCAGCTGCGGGAACACCACGACGTCGTCAACACGGTTGAGGAACTCGGGGCGGAAGTGCTGCTTGAGCTCCTCCGTGACCCGGGCGCGCATCCGGTTGTAGCCGGTCTGGGTGTCCGTGCCGGACTGGAAACCGGTGGCAACACTCTTGGAGATGTCCCGGGTTCCGAGGTTGGTGGTCATGATGATCACGGTGTTCTTGAAGTCCACCACGCGGCCCTGGGAGTCGGTCAGGCGGCCGTCTTCCAGGATCTGCAGCAGCGAGTTGAAGAGGTCCGCGTGGGCCTTCTCCACTTCATCGAACAGAACCACGGAGAACGGACGGCGGCGGACCTTCTCCGTCAGCTGTCCGCCCTCTTCGTAGCCGACGTAGCCCGGAGGGGCACCGAAGAGACGCGACACCGTGTGCTTCTCCGAGTACTCGGACATGTCCAGGGTGATCAGGGCGTCCTCTTCACCGAACAGGAACTCGGCGAGGGCCTTGGCCAGCTCGGTCTTGCCGACGCCGGTGGGGCCGGCGAAGATGAACGAACCGCCCGGACGCTTGGGGTCCTTCAGTCCGGCACGCGTGCGGCGGATGGCCTGGGACAGCGCCTTGATGGCCTCGTCCTGGCCGACGACGCGCTTGTGCAGCTCGTCTTCCATCTTCAGCAGGCGCGAGGATTCCTCCTCGGTCAGCTTGAAGACCGGAATGCCCGTGGAGTTCGCGAGGACTTCTGCGATCAGGTCCTCATCCACCTCGGAGATGTCGTCCATGCCGCCGGTCTTCCAGTGGCGTTCCTTCTCGGAGCGCTCGGTGATGAGCTTCTGCTCCTTGTCGCGCAGCGCGGCAGCACCTTCGAAGTCCTGCGCGTCAATCGCGGACTCCTTCTCCATCTTCAGCTCGGAGATGCGCTCGTCCATCTCCTTGAGCTCCGGCGGGGCGGTCATGCGGCGGATGCGCAGCCGGGCACCGGCTTCATCGATGAGGTCGATCGCCTTGTCCGGCAGGAACCGGTCCGAGATGTAGCGTTCGGACAGGTTCGCGGCCGAGGCGAGGGCGCCGTCGGTGATGGTGACGCGGTGGTGGGCCTCGTAACGGTCCCGCAGGCCTTTGAGGATCTCGATTGCGTGCGCAACCGACGGCTCCTTGACCTGGATCGGCTGGAAGCGGCGCTCGAGGGCCGCATCCTTCTCGATGTGCTTGCGGTACTCGTCCAGGGTGGTGGCACCGATGGTCTGCAGCTCGCCGCGGGCCAGCATCGGCTTCAGGATCGAGGCCGCGTCGATGGCTCCTTCGGCGGCACCGGCACCCACCAGGGTGTGGATCTCGTCAATGAAGAGGATGATGTCGCCACGGGTGCGGATTTCCTTGAGGACCTTCTTCAGGCGCTCTTCGAAGTCACCGCGGTAGCGGGAGCCGGCCACGAGGGAACCAAGGTCCAGCGTGTACAGCTGCTTGTCCTTGATGGTCTCGGGGACGTCGCCGCGCACGATCGCCTGGGCAAGGCCTTCAACGACGGCGGTCTTGCCGACGCCGGGCTCGCCGATCAGCACGGGGTTGTTCTTGGTGCGGCGGGAAAGGACCTGCATGACGCGTTCCATTTCCTGCTCGCGTCCGATGACAGGGTCCAGCTTGTTCTCGCGGGCAGCCTGCGTCAGGTTCCGGCCGAACTGGTCCAGCACGACGGAGCCGGCGGGGGTACCTTCTGCCTGGCTCTGGCCGACGCCGGCCCCGGTGGTCTCTTTGCCCTGGTAGCCGGAGAGCAGCTGAATGACCTGCTGGCGGACCCGGTTGAGGTCGGCACCGAGCTTCACCAGCACCTGCGCGGCCACACCCTCACCCTCGCGGATGAGTCCCAGCAGGATGTGCTCCGTGCCGATGTAGTTGTGGCCAAGCTGCAGGGCTTCGCGCAGCGAAAGCTCCAGCACCTTCTTTGCACGCGGCGTGAAGGGGATGTGGCCGGAGGGAGCCTGCTGGCCCTGGCCGATAATCTCCTGCACCTGCTCGCGGACGCCGTCGAGCGAAATGCTCAAGGACTCAAGAGCTTTGGCGGCAACGCCCTCACCTTCGTGGATCAGACCCAAGAGGATGTGTTCGGTACCAATGTAATTGTGGTTCAGCATGCGTGCCTCTTCTTGGGCAAGCACAACTACGCGACGGGCACGGTCCGTAAATCGCTCAAACATTTCGCCACACTCCCTAGCTACGACGTACTTTGATGCTACGTGGGGGAAGCACGACTTGGGGAGCTTGTTCGCCACAGGGGAAACCGGGGGCCTTGCACAGTTCCACGGAGCTGCCGTATCGGCCTCGCCACTGGGACACCCGGACGGGCCCGGCAAGCTCCGCCCGTGCCGGCGCCCTTTATATTGCTTCCGGGCAGATTGCTCCCGGGATCCCGTGTCCGAAATCACCCTGCAGCGATTGTCCAGGTTTCATGGTGCTGCCGCTGTTTTGGAAATCAGCCGGATTCCCCGGGTCCGATTCCCTGCGGGACAGGATGTCCCATTCACCAGTCCGGCAGAGGCGCTTAGCCACAAATCGGCGAGGCTCCCGACAAAATGCGCCGGGCGCTGTCCGGCGAAAGAGACTGGCTAAAGAGACCGGCTAAAGATCCGGTTAAAGCGCAGCGCCCCCGCAAATCCGGGGGCGCAACACATATGCTCAGAACTTTTTGTGCACTAACTGGTTGTCAGGGCGCCGGGCTAGGAATTGGCCTTTTGGTAGGCTTCCTGGATTTCCGCCTGAATGCGGCCGCGCGCGTTTACGGTGTAACCGTGGTCCCGCGCCCACTGGCGTATCTGGGCAGAGTCCTGGCTGCGTCCACCCTGTGCTTTGACACGGGCAGGACGGCCGCCTGATGTTTTGCGGCCGGCTGAAACAAAGCGTTCCAGTGATGACCGCAGTTCTGAAGCATTGGCAGCGGACAGGTCAATTTCATAACCGACGCCATCCAGGCCGAAGCGAACGGTTTCGTCCGCGGATCCCCCATCCAGATCGTCCACGAGGACGATATTAACTTTCTGTGCCATCAAAAATCTCTCTTTTGGAAAGGACGTGTAATCAGAAAAGCAGGATGTTTCCACCTAAAGTATCTCCCCCAATAAGGCAACGCGTCAAAACGCGCAATGGTTCCTTGGGGATAACCGGGGGCTTTAGAAAGTCACCTGCTATTTGTCTGATTCGGCCGGAGGCTCGGGGGAATCGTCTCCGGCTGCCCTCTGCGCATCAGCCTCAGCCTGGGCATCGGCTTCCGCCTGCGCGCGGGCTTCGGCCTGGCGTTCTGCCTTGTCCGCGTTAAAGATCGACTTCATGGCAAACCAAAAGAGCAGGCCAACCACCACCGAGGGAAGCAGTACGGCGATGTAGTCCATGATCAGTGGCCTTCGGGCTTGAGCAGCGGGAAGAGAATGGTTTCGCGGATGCCTGCGCCGGTAAAGAGCATGACCAGGCGGTCGATGCCCAGGCCGATGCCGCCCATGGGAGGTGCACCGTATTCCAGGGCGCGGAGGAAGTCCTCATCCAACTGCATGGCCTCGGCATCGCCGGCGGCGGCGTGCATGGACTGCTCGGTGAGGCGTTCGCGCTGGATGACCGGGTCAATGAGCTCGGAGAAGGCCGTGCCGCGCTCCATGCCGCCGATGATCAGGTCCCAGGCCTCGATCAGGCGGCCGTCCTCGCGGTGCGGGCGGGCCAGCGGCTGGGCAGACGGCGGGTAGTCGTAGACAAAAGTGGGGTTCAGCAGGGTGGGCTCGACGATTTCGCCGAACAGCTCCACGGCCAGCTTCTCTGCATCCCATTTCGGGTCGACCTTGACCTCGTGCTTCTCGGCCACGGCGCGCAGTTCCTCGAGCGGGGTGTCGGGGGTGATCTCCTGGCCCACCGCTTCGGAAAGTCCCGGGTAAACAGCCACCCAGGCCCAGTCGCCGTCGAGGTTGATCTCTCCGGCTTCAGTCTGCAGTACCCGTCCAGCGCCCACAGCATCCGCGGCGTCCAGGATGATCTCCTTGATGCGCTCGGCCATGACGAACTGGTCCGCCCAGGCCTCGTAGCACTCAAGCGTGGTGAATTCGGGGCTGTGGGTGGAGTCCACGCCCTCGTTGCGGAACACCCGGCCCATGTCGTAGACGCGGTCGATGCCGCCGACCACTGCGCGCTTGAGGTACAGCTCGGTTGCGATGCGCAGGGTCATCTTCTGGTCGAACGCGTTCATGTGCGTTTCGAACGGACGCGCCAGCGCGCCGCCGTGGACCAGCTGCAGGATGGGCGTTTCCACCTCAACGTAGCTGTGGCGGAAGAGGGTCTCGCGGATGGAGCGGGTGATGGCGGCGCGGGTGTACACCATCTCGCGGGCCTCATCGCGGACCATCAGGTCCACGTAACGCTGGCGCACGCGGGTTTCCTCGTTGAGCTCGGCGTGCAGCACCGGCAGCGGGCGCAGTGCCTTGGACGCCATGGACCAGGAGTCGGCCATGACGGAGAGTTCACCGCGGCGCGACGAGATGACTTCGCCCTGGATGAAAACGTGGTCGCCCAGGTCAACCAGGGCCTTCCAGTCGGCGAGGGCCTCCTCGCCCACGTTCGCCAGGCTGAGCATGGCCTGCAGCCGTGTGCCCTTGCCGTCCGTGCCGCCTTCCTGCAGCGTGGCGAAGCACAGCTTGCCGGTGTTGCGGACAAACACGACACGCCCGGTGACGCCCACGACGTCGCCGGTGGTCTCGTCGGCCTGCAGGTGCGCGTACTTTTCACGGATCTCGCTGAGTGAGTGCGTGCGCTCAACACCCACCGGGTACGCTTCCTGCCCGCGTTCGATCAGCTTGGCGCGCTTGTCCATGCGGATGCGCATCTGTTCGCTGGCGTCGAGCGGTTCCGGGGCGTTCTTCGGGGCGGGGGTGTTTTGGGAAGTCACAGTCACCAAGTTTACCGGGACTTCCCGCCTCGGCGTTCGGCACCCCGGCGCCCTGGAATTTTCGTCCGGTTCTCCGCCAGGGGTGGGGCATAGACTCAGGTGGTGGAGACCTGGACAGTTGAGACGGACGACGACGGCGGCCGGCTTGAGGTGCACTCCTTCCGGCCCGCCACACTCACCACAGTCAACGGCGGTACCGCCGACGGCACCACAGCCCAGGGCGACCCGCCCCCGGCGGCGGCTCCCGGCGTCGTACTTATCCACGGAACGCTGGTGACCGACCAGCTGTACCGCCCGTTCGCCCGCAACCTGAGCTTCCTCCTGAGCCGGCCCGTCCACTGCTACAACCGGCGCGGCCGCGGCCGTTCCGCGGAGCAGCCGGACGACTATTCCGTGCAGACCGAGATCCGGGACCTCGCCGCCGTGATGAAGGAGACGGGGTCCGAGGACGTGGTGGCGCACAGCTACGGCGGCTTCGTGGCGCTCCAGGCGGCACGCGAGATGCCGCTGCGCCGGCTGGTCACGTACGACGCCGCGGTGTCCCTCTCCGGCAACCTGCACCACCGCTGGCGGCCGGAACTGGAGCAGGCCGTGACGGACGGGCAGCTCAACCACGCCTGGGCACACCTGGTCCAGGGCCTGGCGACGGCCGGCCCGCTCTCCTACCTGCCCCTCGGCGCCCTGCGGATGCTGAGCATCATGTCCGCCCGGACCAACGTCGGCTCCGAAATGCGGGAACTGCTACCAACGGCCGTGAAGGAGATGCGGGCGGTGCTCGATGCCGATGCCGAGCTCGCGGATTTCGTGGAACTGGCCACCCCCACGCTGATGCTCAGTGGCGGCTGGAGCCCGGGATATTTTTCCGATACCGGCAGGCAGCTGGCCTCGGCGGTGCCGGCGATCGATTTCGCCGTGGTTCCAGGACAGCTGCACGAAGGGCCGATCCGGCCGGGGAAGCGCCTGGCCATCCGGATCGCGCGCTTTCTGAACGGGACGGACGGGACCATCACTCCGTGGAGCCGGAAGCGGCGGCGCCGCTAGGTCAACACGTCCGGTGGCAGGTGCAGTCCGGCTGTCAGCACACGCCGGCCTCCGATAGGCTCGGAACATGACTCGCGAGATCATCAGCACCCCCGACGGCGGCAAGCTTGAGCTGTTCAGCACGGGCGAAGCGCTGGCCTCGGCCGGATCCGGCGTCGTGGTCGTCATCTCTTCCATGGTCACGGCTTCCGATTACACGAGGTTCGCGCAGCGGCTCAGCGCCGAACTCGGCCGGCCGGTCCACACCTTCAACCGCCGCGGACGGGGCGCCTCCTCGGAACAGCAGGGCGACTACACCCTGGACGTCGACATCCGCGACCTCGACACCGTCATGAAGCACACGGACAGCACGGATGTGTTCGGGCACAGCTTCGGCGGGGCCGTGGCCCTTCACGCCGCGCGGACGCTGCCTGTGGAACGGCTTGCGGTCTACGATCCTGCTGTGTCCGTGAACCACAGCGTCACGGCCGACTGGACCGTCGAGTACGAGCGTGCCACGGCGGCCGGAGACGATGACCGCGCCCTCGCCGTCCTGCAGCGCGGGCTCGAGGCCGCGGGTCCGTTCTCGTCCCGCATGCCCCTGTCCATGCTGACCCTGGCCAACCGGCTCACTGCAGGTACGTCCATGGGCAAGCAGCAGCGGGAAATGATGCGCACGGGCGTCCGTGAAATCAAGGCCATCGTCGCGGCGGACATGCCGGCCGAGCCGTTCCTCCAGCTGCCGCTGGAAACCCTCATCATCGTCGGCGAGAAGAGCCCGGCCTACTTCGGCGTGGCCTGCGGGCAGATCCACGACGTCCTTTCCGGCTCCAGCTACACCATCCTGCCGGGCTTCGGGCACGACGGCGTCATCCGCGCCCCGGACAAGCTCATCACCGAACTCAGCGAGTTCTTCGCCGGCTGACCCAGCAGCGCGAACGTACAGTTAAGGCCCCTTTTCCACCGGGAATTGGGGCCTTAACTGTACGTTCGCGCCAGTGGCTGGAGCGACTCAGGGGGTTTGGGACCGCCTAGTGGGCCGCGGGCGCTCCTTCGGCGCCAGCCGTCTTGCGCATCATCGTGGAAAGAACGACGGCGGCAACGGCGATGACGGTTGCCGTCAGGAACGCTGCGCTCATGCCCGCGACGAGGCCGGAGCCCGCGGAAACAAAGGCGAAGATGGACACCAGCAGCGCCGTGCCCGCCGCGCCGGCGACCTGCTGCAGCGTGCTCATGATGGCCGAGCCGTGGGAGTACAGGTGTGGCGGCAGCGGGTTCAGCCCGGTGGTGAACGCGGGCGTAAAGAGCAGCGCCAGCCCGAAACTGAGCCCCACGTGCAGGGTGACGATCCACCAGACCGGAGTGCCGGCGTCGAGCATCGCGAACTGCCACAGCGTCAGGACCATGAGCGATGAACCGGTGACAGTGAGCGGCAGCGGCCCCACCTTGTCGAACAGGCGGCCGATCACCGGGCCGAGCAGGCCCATGGCAAGGCCGCCGGGCAGCAGGGCCAGACCGGTCTCGAGGGACTGCAGGCCGCGGATTTCCTGCAGGTACAGCGGCAGCAGGATCACGGCGCCGAACAAAGCCACCATGGACACGACCATCAGCAGCACGGAAACCGTGAACATCCGGAGGTTGAATGCCCGCAGGTCCAGCAGCGGGGCCCCGGACTTCTGCAGCCGGAGCTGGCGGAACGTGAAGGCGGCCAGGCCGGCGACGCCGACAACCAGCGCAACCACGGCAAGGGTGCTCGGGCCGCTGCCGCCGCCATGGCCGCCGCCGATCTGGCTGAGGCCGTAGACGAAGCCGCCGAAGGCCGGAACCGTCAGCACCACGGAGAAGAAGTCGAGCCGGGTCTTCTCCGTCTCACCGACATTGGTGAGGAACCTGGCACCAATCGCCAGGGCCGCCAGCGCGATGGGCAGGACGAAGATGAACATGAAGCGCCAGGAGAAGTGCTGCAGGATGAACCCGGAGACGGTGGGGCCCATGGCCGGTGCCACCGAGATGGCGATGCTGACGTTGCCCATCACGGCGCCGCGGCGGGCCAGCGGGACCAGCGTGAGGATGGTGGTCATCAGCAGCGGAAGCATGATGGCGGTGCCGCCGGCCTGGATGATCCGTGCCAGCAGGAGAATCTCGAAGCCCGGTGCCGCCGCGGCGAGCGCCGTACCGCCGGCAAACAGGCCCATCGCCAGGAGGAACACCGACCGCGTGGACAGCCGCTGGAGGATGAATCCGGTGGTCGGAATCACCACGGCCATGGTCAGCATGAACCCGGTCGCGAGCCACTGGACCGTGGGCGCATCCACACGCAGGTCCACCATGAGGCGCTGCAGGGCGACGTTCATGATGGTTTCGTTCAGGATCACCACGAACGTGGCCACCAGCAGCGTGACAATGACCGTCACGGACTCGCGGGACATTTTGTCCGACGGCGGTGCTGCCGCCGGGGACGGTGCTGCATTCGACGGCGGCCCTGCGGCTGCGGATGCAACGGGAGCTGCGGGCTCCGGGACGGGTTCGCCAGACGACGTGGATGTGACTTTGGTAGACATGGCGAGGCCCTCGGGGAGTTGGAAGTGGGTGGCTGCGGTCAGCGCCGCTGCAGACTCCAACAGTGTAGTGGCCCCGCACATTCCCGGCACGCTGCCCATTCCCCGTAAAGGGGATGAAGGTCACCCGGACTGTATGCCCCTTAAGAGCTCGCCCCTAGGAATTGAGCGGCACGTTGTCGATCAGCCGCACGGAGCCCACCTTCGCCGCGACCAGCGCCAGCCCTTCACCGCGGAAGGGTGTCTCGTGGCAGTTCTCGGCGAGCGGTTCCAGCGTGACCGGATCCACGACGTCGAGATAGTCCAGCCGGACCAGGGGCTGGGACTCGATCAGTGCCCTCGCCGAGCCGACGTCGAGAGGTTCGTTGGCGTTGGCCCGCTCCTCGATGAGGCGCAGGGCGCGGGACAGGACAAGCGCGGCCTCCCGCTCCTCGTCCGAGAGGAAGCGGTTGCGGCTGGACAGTGCCAGCCCGTCGGCGTCCCGGGCGGTTGGCACGGCCACGATTTCTACCGGGAAGTTCAGGTCCGCCACCATCCGGCGCACCAGGGCCAGCTGCTGGGCGTCCTTCTGCCCAAAATAGGCACGGTACGCCGGCAGCCCGCCGCCGGAGCCGGGAATGAACGCGCTGCCGCCGGGAAGGCCGGTGCCGGGGATGCCCAGGTGCAGCAGCTTGGCCACCACGGTGAGCGCACCGTCGAAGTGCCCGGGACGGGATGCACCCTCCCATTTCTCCCCCAGCGGACCGGAGGTGATCCTGACCAGCGGCTGCCCGTCCGGGTACATCTCCTCGACCGACGGCGCAAAGACCAGGTCCACACCCTGCTCCTCGAGCAGCGCCGTGTCCGCCTCGAGGGTCCGCGGATACCGGTCCAGGTCCTGTGCCTCACCGAACTGCAGCGGGTTCACAAAGATGGAGGCCACCACAACGTCATTCTGTTCGACGGCGGCCCGCGCCAGCCGCCCGTGGCCCGCGTGCAGTGCGCCCATGGTGGGCACAAGGCCCAGCGAGGAGCCGTTCTTCTGCGTCAGCAGCAGCCGGCTTTGCGCCCGAAGGGAATCCGCAGTGGTTACGAGTCGGATTGCCATGTCAGTGTCCTCCCTTGGCCCTGGGGCCGTTTCATGCGCGGCCGTTGTCCAGGCCGCCGTCCGGGCCATCAAGCGCGATACGAATATTCTCCGCCTGGTCCGGTTTCAGCAAGCCGCGCTTCCCGGCGCGTGTTGCGGTCGCCCTGGCCATGGCGAGGTACGCCGCGAGGACGTCGCCGCCGGTTCCGCCGTCGTGTTCCCGCAGCGCGCTGGCGTGCGCTTCCACCGTACCGGCATCCCCGCGGGCCACCGGGCCGGTCAGGGCCGACTCGCCGGAGGCAAGCGCGTTCTCCAGGGTTGCCCGCAGCAGCGGGCCGAGCATACGCTCCGGGGCCTCCACGCCCACCTCGGCCAGCAGCTGCGACGCCTGCGCCACGAGTGTGACCAGGTGGTTCGAACCGTGCGCCAGGGCGGCGTGGTAGATGGTGCGGTCGCCCTCGGCGATCACCACCGGCTCGGCCCCCATCTCGACGACGAGCGCCTGGGCGATGGGAAGCATGGCGGCGTCTGCGGTGACGCCGAACGTGCAGTCCAGCAGCCGGGTCAGGTCCAGGCTCATGCCGGTGAAGGTCATGGCCGGGTGCAGCGCGAGCGGCACGGCACCGGCCGCCCGGACCGGGTGCAGCACACCGACGCCGAACCGGCCCGATGTGTGCGCCACGAGCTGGCCGGGCTGCCAGGCGCCAAGCTTGGCGAGCCCCTCCACGAGTCCGGCGAGGGCATCATCAGGGACGGCCAGGAGGACCAGTTCCGAGCGTTCCACGATGTCCTGGATTTCCAGGACGGGAACGCCGGGGAGCAGGGTTTCGGCCCGTTCACGGCTCGCGTCGGAGACGGCGGAAACCCCGATGACGGCGTGCTCGGCCGCGCGGAGCGCCGCACCGAGGACGGCGCCCACCTTGCCGGCGCCGATGATTCCGACGCCGAGGCGTCCTGGCTTAGCCACGTTGCTGGCCTTCCTGTTGGGGTGCTTGAGCAGGCTGTTCCTGGGTTTCGGTGGGCTGGCGGGGAGGTTCCCCCAGCCCCGGAGCCACCTGCGCCAGCCACTGCTCGCTGGTCTGCCGCCGGCGGGCCGCCCTGGCCCGGGCCGCCTGCGCGTCGAAGAGCGCCTGCGCCTCCCGGACGTCGGCCTGGATCACGCGTGGTGCCACCGGCCCCGCGGTGGTGTGCAGGACGAGGTCTGCCACCCCGAACCTGCGGGCGAGGGGTCCCTGCTGGAGCGCGATCGACTGCGTCCGCTGGTGCGGCACCACCACAAGCTGACGCCACCAGCGGCCCGACCTCATGAGCAGCGCGGTGTCCGTGGCGGTGAAGGCGTTCCGCCGCCAGCCCAGCGGCGCGAGCAGCCGCGCCCGGCGCGGCGTGGTGACGAACCCGGCGTCGGAATCCAGGCCGTTCACGCCCTGCCGGAAAACCCGCAGCGGATCGGCGGTGCCCGGGTCCGGCAGCACGAGGGCCAGCATGTTCAGGACGTCATCCCATGTGCCCACCGGAAGCAGCGTGGTGCGGGCACCGGCTTCGCCGTTGTTGGCCCCGGCTCCGTAGCCTGCGGCGTTGACCTGCATCCGGTACCAGCCGAAGAGGCGCCAGAGGGGCGGCTGCGCCACCTTCAGCGCCTGGATCCGGCCGGGCGGCAGGGTCTGGGCCTGGGTATCGAGCAGCCCGTACCGGAGCCGGATGCCGTCCGGGGAGATGGCCGCGGTGAAGTTGTAGCCCTTGTTGAACGAACTCCAATACGCCGCGACGAGGCCTAGTACAGCCGGAATCAGGTACAGGAAGAAGGCCCGGTTCTCGGTGAGTGCGGACAGCAGCACCGATGCCGCGGCGCCCAGGACCACGAAGACACTCTGCTCGCTGAGCAGGAGCGAGCCGATCAGGCGCGGCGGCGGGACCTGCAGGACCTGCTGCTCGGGCGCCTCGGGGGCGGCTGCTTCCGGCTGGGCGGGATCGAGCCGGACGCCCGAGGCCCGGGCGAGGATGGTGGCGCGCAGCTGCCGGGCATCATCGATGCGGAGGTAGGCCAGGCGGACGGCCGATTCACCGGCGTCGGCAACTTCGAACTTGAGTTCGGCGAGGCCGAAGATCCGGGCCAGCAGCGGCTGGACGATGTCGATGGCCTGGACCCGGTCCAGCCGTGCCTGCCGCTGCTGCTTGAACAGGAAGCCGGTGTTGACGCGGACGTAGCCTCCGGCCACCTGGTACCGGGTGTAGTACCAGGAGAGGATGAAACTCACTACCGCCAGCACCAGCATCAAGGCGCCGCCGCCCAGGAGCAGCGGGGCGCGTCCGGCGATGCGGTCATCGATCAGCGGCTGGCCCTGGAGCATCCGTTCAAAGCTGTCACGCCCGAAGAAGTAGGCGATGGCTGCCAGCGCGACCCAGCCCCGCACGAACGGTGTGGCCGGGTGCACACGCAGCCACTCGCCGTCGGACTTTCCGGAAGCGAGGCCGCCGGCGCTCACAGCCCGGCCAGCCTGGCTTCGCCGCGCGCCGAGAGCTGTTCCCTGAGCCGGGCGCCTTCCTCCGCGGGAAGGCCGGGGATTTCGGCGTTGGTGCCGGCGGAGGCTGTGTACAGCTTCAGGGTGCACAGCCCCAGCCCGCGTTCCACCGGGCCGGCGCTGATGTCCACGTACTGCATGCGGCCGTAAGGCACCACCATGACGCGCTGGAAAAAGATGCCGCCGCGGATCAGCAGGTCGTCGTCGCGCTCGGCGTACCCGATGGCGCGCACCTGGCGGGGAATGAGAATCAGGCGCCACAGCGCGAGCAGCAGCATGAAGGCCGGCACGCCGATGGCCAGCCACAGCGGCGGCCACCGCCACCAGCCGAGCCGGACAAACACCAGCGGCAGGCTCAGCACGGCCACCATGACCAGGTTGCCCAGGGCCCACTCCACAAGCCGGACAGTGACGTACTTCGGGGACACACGCAGCCAGGTAATCCCGGGGGGATCAATCGCCGCGGTAGGCATACTCGCCTTCCCCTTTGGCCTTGCCCCGGCCGTGGCCGGGCAGGCCTTCGCTGGCGTCCGTCTCGCCGTCCTCCGGCGGGATCTTGCAGAAACGCTCGACGACGAGCCCCACCACGATCATGACCAGGCCGCCGCCCGCCATTCCGAGGGCGAGCCAAGTGACATCGAGCCCGCTGCGGATGCTCCAGAACCGCAGCTGGTCCAGGAAGATCCCCGCGTGCCAGCCCAGCAGCATCGCGCCGGTGTAGGCACAGGCCTGGGCGAGGACCAGCGTCCACGCCGCCAGGATGGGGTTCAGCATTTTCTTCTTCTTGCCGTTCCGCCAGCGGAGCACGCGAATGCCCAGGACCAGGGTCAGGGCCACGATCACGCCCATGGTCACCAGCGCAGTCGCCGGCAGGACCGGTGTGGCCATGCCGTACCGGACCGTCAGTACGGCAGCGGACCAGCCTGCGACAGCCAGGGCAAGGCCCACGACTGCAAGCAGCAGCGGGCTCACGGGCTTCACGGCTGCTCCACCGCCCCGCCGTCCGGCACGCCGTCGAAGTCGCCGAAGCCGTCGAACGGCTTCAGGTCCGGATAATCGGCGGCCCTGGCGGCCAGTTCCCCCACGGGCTGCCCGTTCAGCGTGGCCGACGGGTCCATCTGGGCCCAGGGGTAGAGCACGAACGCGCGCTGCGCGGCGAACGGGTGGGGCAGGGTCAGCACCGGATCATCGCTCGTGAGGTCGCCGTAAACGACGACGTCGACGTCGAGCGTGCGCGGCCCCCAGTGGACCTCACGCACGCGGTGGTGCTTGTTTTCCACTGACTGGCAGTGCCTGAGAAGGTCCAGCGGAGCCAGGGATGTTTCGACCGAAATCACCATGTTGAGGAAGTCCGGCTGCCCGGCGGGTCCGCCGACGGCCTTGGTCTGGAATATCGGTGAGACGGCCAGGAGCCGCACCTCCGGGCGGTCGACAAGGTCCGCAACGGCCTCGGACAATGTCTCGTTACGGGCACCCAGGTTGCTGCCCAGCGCCAGTACGGCCCGCGTGTAGCCGGTCTGGGCCGGCGCCGGCTTACCCTGCACCGGCTTTTCATGCAGTGCGGGTGCCGGACTCATGTCCGCTCCCGGTAAACGGTGACGGCGACGTCGCCGAAGGGGACCTCGATGGGCGCTTTCGGCTTGTGCACGGTGATCTCCACGGCCTGGATCCTGAATTCCTTGAGCAGGCCGTCGGCCATCCGCACCGCCAGTGCCTCGATCAGGTTCAGCGGCTCGCCGCTGATCCAGTCGGTGATCCGTCCGGCCACCTCACCGTAATGCGCGGTGTCGCGGACGTCGTCCGATTCTGCGGCCTGGCTGAAATCCAGATGCAGCACGGCGTCCACCACAAACGGCTGGCCCTCGCGGCGCTCGAAATCGAACACCCCGTGGTAGCCGGTGGCGGTGACACCGGTCAGCGAGATCCTGTCCATGGCTGTTCTGTTTGGCCTTTCCTGGTCAGCGGCCGGGGTCCGGGGCGGCCATGCGGGCGGCCACCTTGACGGCGTCAAGGCTGGGTCCGACGTCGTGCACCCGCACGGCCCAGGCGCCGCGGGCGGCGCTGATGGCGGTGATGGCGGCGGTGGCGGCGTCGCGCTCCTCCGGGAGCGCCGCCTTGCCGGCGACGGTCAGGAGGGTCCCCAGGAAGCGCTTGCGGGACGCGCCCACGAGCACCCTGTGGCCCATGGCTTCGAGCCGGTCCAGGTTCCGCAGCAGTTCCCAGTTCTGCACGTCCGTCTTCGAGAACCCGATGCCCGGATCAACGATGATCTGCTCCGGCAGGACCCCGGCCGCATACAGCTTGTCGCGCACGCCGTTCAGTTCGGAGACGACGTCGTCCGCGACGTCGTCGTACTCCGTCAGGGAGGTCATGGTCTTGGCGTCGCCGCGGCGGTGGGTCAGGACATACGGCACCTTCGCCTTCGCCACGAGCTCGGCCATGCCGGGTTCGATGCTGAGGCCGGAGATGTCGTTGATGATTGCCGCGCCGGCGTTCAGCGCGGCCTCGGCGGTGGAGACGTGGGTGGTGTCGATGCTGACCAGCGCGCCGGCCTTCACGAGGGCTTCGACGACAGGCACCACCCGCCGCTGCTCTTCCTCGGGGCTGACTTCCTCGGCGCCGGGGCGGGTGGATTCGCCGCCGACGTCGATGACGTCAGCGCCCGCGTAGAACATGCGGAGCCCGGCGGCAATGGCGGTGTCCGCCGTCTCATGCTTGCCGCCGTCGCTGAACGAATCCGGGGTGACGTTGAGGATGCCCATGACAAGCGTGCGGTCCGTGGGCAGGTCTTCGAACTTGGCTGCCGGCCGCGGCTTGCGCAGGATGGGCAGCGGTGAGGTTGCGGGGCCGGTTCCAGGTGCTGCAGCTAGGGAATCCATAGTCTGTTTTTTACCTTCCGAGTATGAGGCTCATGGCTTCGGCACGGGTGGCCGGGTCATGAAGTTGCCCGCGGACCGCGCTTGTGACGGTCTTGGCTCCGGGCTTGCGGATGCCGCGCATGGACATGCACATGTGTTCGCATTCCACCACCGCAATGGCTCCGCGCGGCTTGAGGTGTGTGACCAGCGCTTCGACGATCTGCGTGGTGAGCCGCTCCTGCACCTGCGGGCGGCGTGCGTAGATGTCCACCAGGCGTGCCAGCTTGCTCAGCCCCGTCACCCTGCCGTCGTGCGAGGGGATGTATCCCACATGCGCGACGCCGTGGAACGGCACCAGGTGGTGCTCGCAGGTGGAGTAGAACGGGATGTCCTTCACCAGCACGAGTTCCTCGTGGTCGAGGTCGAAGGTGGTGCCGAGCACGCTGCCCGGATCCTGGTGCAGGCCCGCGAAAACCTCGGCATAAGCCTTGGCCACGCGCTTGGGCGTGTCCTGCAGTCCGCCGCGGTCCGGATCTTCCCCGATGGCCAGCAGGATTTCCCGCACGGCCGCTTCAATCCGGGGCTTGTCCACCTTGTGGTGGCGGTCTGATCCGCCCACCGCCGAATGGCCGGCGGTGGCGGTGAAGTCGTCGTCGTCGAAGTGAGTCACACCAATGAGCTTAGCCGTGGTGGCCGTCTGGGCCGGATTCCGTTACTCCGCCCTGGAAGGTGGCATCCTCCGGAACACCCTGCGGGTGCGGCGGGATCGCATCCAGCGGTTCCTCGAGGCGGGCTTCCTTGGCTTCTTCCTGGGCCTCGCGTTCGGCGCGCTCCTGCGGGGTTTCCACCGGACCGGCCATGGACACCGGGCGGGTCTCCTTGGACAGCCAGACTTCGCGGAAGTCGCGCTTGCGGATGTCACGGAAGACGTCGGCGATTTCAGCCTGGTTCAGGGTTTCGCGCTCCAGCAGTTCCAGGGCGAGCCGGTCCAGGACGTCCCGGTTTTCCGTGAGGATGGCGTAGGCCTCGTCATGGGCCTGGTCGATCAGGCGGCGGACCTCCTCATCAACGATGTAGGCGATCTGGTCGGAGTAGTTCCGTTCGTGGCTGGCGTCGCGGCCCAGGAACGGCTCGCCGCCGCCCTGGCCGAGGCGCACAGCGCCGACGCGCTCGCTCATGCCGTACTGGGTGACCATCTGCCGGGCCGTGGACGTGGCCTTTTCGATGTCGTTCGAGGCGCCGGTGGACGGATCGTGGAAGACGATTTCCTCGGCCACGCGGCCGCCCATGGCGTAGGCCATCTGGTCGAGCAGCTCGTTGCGGGTGACGGAGTACTTGTCGTTCTCCGGGACCACCATGGTGTAGCCCAGGGCGCGCCCACGGGGCAGGATGGTGATCTTGGTGACCGGCGCGGAGTTCCGCAGCGCCGCGGCAACCAGGGCGTGGCCGCCTTCGTGGTACGCGGTGATCTTGCGCTCGTGCTCCTTCATGACGCGGCTGCGCTTCTGCGGGCCCGCCATGACGCGGTCGATGGCCTCGTCCAGTGCGCGGTCGTCGATCAGGTTGGCGTTGGAGCGGGCGGTGAGCAGTGCGGCCTCGTTGAGGACGTTGGCCAGGTCGGCGCCGGTGTAGCCGGGGGTCTTCTTGGCCACGGCCTTGAGGTCCACGTTCGATGCCATCGGCTTGCCCTTCGCGTGGACCTGGAGGATCTGGTCACGCCCGATCAGGTCCGGGGCCTCCACGGAGACCTGGCGGTCGAAGCGGCCGGGACGCAGCAGTGCCGGGTCCAGCACGTCGGGCCGGTTGGTGGCCGCGATCAGGATGACGTTGGTCTTGACGTCGAAGCCGTCCATTTCAACCAGGAGCTGGTTGAGGGTCTGCTCGCGTTCGTCGTTGCCGCCGCCCACGCCGGCGCCGCGGTGGCGGCCGACGGCGTCGATCTCGTCGACGAAGATGATGGCGGGCGAGTTGGACTTGGCCTGCTCGAAGAGATCACGGACGCGGGAAGCACCCACACCGACGAACATCTCAACGAAGTCCGAGCCGGAGATGGAGAAGAACGGCACGCCGGCCTCGCCTGCGACGGCGCGGGCCAGGAGGGTCTTGCCGGTGCCCGGAGGGCCGTAGAGCAGCACGCCCTTGGGGATCTTGGCGCCCACGGCCTGGAACTTGGCGGGCTCCTGCAGGAACTCCTTGATTTCCTGCAGTTCCTCGACGGCTTCGTCCGCGCCGGCCACGTCCGCGAACGTCACCTGCGGCATGTCCTTGCTGACCATCTTGGCCTTGGACTTGCCGAACTGCATGACCTTGGAGCCGCCGCCCTGCATGCGGGAGAGCAGGAACCAGAACAGGACGCCGAGCAGCAGCACAGGCACCAGCAGCGAGAAGAGCCCCGAGAGCCAGTTGCTCTCCACCGGCTGGTCCGTGTAGCCCTTGGAGGGGTTGGCAGCCGTCACTGCTTTAACGACGTCAGGGCCGCGGTCATTGACGAAGAAGAACTGGACGTTCTTGCCCTTGTCCTGGCCGTCGATGACGAGGTTGTCCTTGAGTACCAGGTCGACGCGGTTTTCGCCGTCGAAGATCTTGGCCTGTTCCACCTTGCCTGACTGGGCGAGGAGCTCGAGGCCCGGCTGCGTGTCGATGCGCGTCGAGCCGCCCGGAGCCAACGTTGCAAAGGCCAGCAGGAGCATGCCGACCACAACAATGATCCAAATGCCCGGGCCCTTGAAGAAACTCTTAGCTTTCATCTGTTCGGGGGCTGGCCCCGTCCCTCCTGGTAGTGCTGCACGGCGCGAGGACTGCGCGCGTGTGGTGCTGCGTCGCTTCTAGCTATACACCGTCCGGAGTAATTCACGCACGGTGTAATACAAAAGTTCCCTCAGGGCGTAGTGGCTGGTGGGGCCGGGTTCGAAGCAGCGCGCGCCGCCGTCGAACCCTGATTATCAGGGCCCGACGGCGGCGCGGTCAGCGAAAGTGGAGCAAAAGTGCCCGGCGGTGTCTAAATCCGCAGGCGTTTACTCGTAGACGTGCGGGGCCAGGGTGCCCACGAAGTCCAGGTTGCGGTACTTTTCGGCGTAGTCCAGGCCGTAGCCCACCACGAACTCGTTGGGGATGTCGAAGCCGACGTACTTGACGTCGATCTCCACCTTGGCCGCCGTCGGCTTGCGGAAAGCGGTGCAGACCTCCACCGAAGCCGTGCCGCGGGATTCCAGGTTGGTCTTCAGCCAGGAGAGGGTGAGGCCGGAGTCGATGATGTCCTCGACGATGAGCACGTCCTTGCCCATCAGGTCCGTGTCGAGGTCCTTGAGGATGCGGACCACGCCGGAGGACTGCGTGCCGGAGCCGTAGGAGGACACAGCCATCCAGTCCATGGAGACGTGGCTGTGCAGTGCCCGCGCGAGGTCGGCCATGACCATGACGGCGCCCTTCAGCACACCGACGATGAGCAGGTCGCGCCCTTCGTAGTCCTTGTCGATCTGGGCCGCGAGCTCGGTGATGCGCTGCTGGATCTGTTCCTTGGTGTAGAGAACGTGCTTGAGGTCTGCCTGGACGTCGGATGAATCCACCAATTGCTCCTGTGTAGATGCGGGTGCGACTATTTGCGGGACGGTTTGTTAAGCCGGAATACAAGCTTCCCACAGCGGGCGGCATCGCGGGGAACGCCTGCCGCCCCGTCCTGCCCCTGGGCGCGTTCCTGTTCCTGCAGCTCAGCGAGCGAGAGGCGGTAGACGCTGACCCCGCCGGGCAGTTCCACCGGACCGGCCGAGCCCTTCCGCCGCAGCAGTGCTTCCGCCGCCAACAGGCGCTGGTAGCTGGGCTGTTGGCCGCCGACGCCGGCAGCTGCCTTCGCGATCACCCGGAACCTGATGGCCGGGTCCAGGTCCGTCAGGGCCGCCTCCGGGAGGCTGGTGTCCGGTCCGTCGTGCTCAACGAGCGACTCGTAGGTGCTGCTGGCCACGTCCTCCAGGTAGTCGGCGTCCAGCTGCAGGATGGCGGCCGTGCGTGCAAGGGATTCTGCCACGCCCGGGCCGAGTTTCTCCTCCAGCACCGGCATGACCTCCACCCTGGTCCGCGAACGGGCGAAGGCAGGGTCGGCGTTGGTGGGGTCATGCCAGGGAACAAGTTCTTCAGCCCGGCAAATCTCCAGGGTTTCCGCCCTGCGAAGGCCGAGGAAGGGCCGGAGCAGCAGCCCCCGTGCCGGCCGCATGCCGGCGAGGGATCGCGTGCCCGAGCCGCGGGCCAGGCCCAGCATCACCTGCTCCGCCTGGTCATCGAGTGTGTGCCCGAGGAGGATGGCGCCGGCGCCCCACTCCCGCGCCGCCGCCTCGAGTGCGGTGTGGCGGGCGTCGCGGGCTGCAGCCTCCGGCCCGAAACCGGTGGAGGCAACCTCCACCGTGCGGATCTGCACCGGATCCAGGCCCAGTTCCCGAAGCGTCCCCGCTGTCCTGGCCGCCACATCGGCCGAACCGGCCTGCAGCTGGTGGTCCACCACGACGGCGCCGACGGCCACCGGACGGCCGTCCACGTGGCCGCGCCGGGCAAAATACGCGGCAACAGCTGCCAGGGCGAGCGAATCCGCACCGCCGCTGCAGGCCACCAGGACCCGTGGGGGGTAGCCCGCATCAGCAAGGGCCTCCTGCAGCATTTTCCGCGCGGTGCCGAGCACCGGCGCCAGCCGGCCCGGCCGTCGCCGTCCGCTGCGGACAGGGCCGCCGGGCACAGGCCCGCCTGCAGTGTTGTGGTGGTGCTGCACGGAAACCTAGAAGCCCATCCTGTCGAGCCAGATCCTGGCGTTGTGGATTTCCTCTTCCGTGGGCAGGTTCGCCGGGGCTTCCCAAACGCGGTTGAAGCCTTCCATGCCGGCGACGTCCACCACTGCGCGGACGAACTTGGCGCCGTCGCTGTACTGCTTCATCTTGGCGTCGAGGCCCAGCAGGCTGCGGATGAATTTCTCGATGACGCCCCGGTCCTTGCCGCGGGCGTTGAAGCGCTGCCGGATGGTCTTCACGGAGGGGACGATGCTGGCGTCCACGGCATCCATCACCACGTTGGCGTGGCCTTCGAGCAGGCTCATGACAGCGGTGAGGTGTGACAGGGACGCCTTTTCCTCGGGGTCCTGCAGGAGGTCCAGGATGGCGCCGCGGCCCGGAGTCGAACCGGAGACGGCCCGGTCCTTCAGCGAGCGCGCGGCTGCCGAGGCGCGTTCCATCAGGGAGTCGACGTTGCCCAGCAGGTGCCCGCTGAGGTTGTCGATTTCGTTCAGCATGTGGTGCCGGAGCCAGGGTGCAGCGGCGAACTGCACCCGGTGCGTCTGCTCGTGCAGGCACACCCAGAGCCGGAAATCCGTGGGGGTCACATTGAGCTCTCGCTCGACGGAGATGATGTTGGGCGCGACGAGCAGCAGGCGGCCGCCCGACGGCGCCTGGGAACCTTCGGCCAGGGCGGCGAACGGATCGTACTGGCCCAGGACCTTGCTGGAGAGGAAAGCCAGCACGGCGCCGAGCTGGCTGCCGGTGACAGCGCCGCTCACAGCGGCGGCTCCGGGGCTGACGGTTCCGCGGCGGTTCTCCAGCATTTTTTCGATGGCGGGCTTCAGCATCACCGCGAAGCTCTGCGTGTTGGCCTTCGCCCAGGAGGCGCGGTCCACGACGAGGACGGACGAGTCACGCAGATCGCGTGCGGCTTCCAGCCCGGTGATCTGGTGGACGTGCGGAACGGAGGCATCTGCCAGCTCGCGCAGTTGGGAGACGGCGTCCCCGATCTCGGCTGCTGTCAGCGACGGACCCGGCGGAGCCAGCCGTGCAGCAGCGGACGCGGCAAGGTCCCAGTTGATGAGGGCCTGGGCAGGGGCGGATGACTGGCTTGCAGTGGACTCCATACGGTCCATCAGAACATATGCGCCCTGCAGTGCGCCTTAAGTTCGCTGACCGGCGAACTAACTGCAGCCGCAGCCGGCCAGCGCCGTGGCCGCCGTGTCGAGCGCGCGTTTGTTGCCCGCGGCTCCCGGCGTCAGGCCGTTGCCGATGAAGGAGAACACCAGGAGCCTGCCGTCGGCGTCCACCACATAACCGCTGAGGGCGATGACGGTGTTCAGGGTTCCCGTTTTGGCCCGCACCAGTCCTGCGCCCTCGGCCGTGGATTCGTCGATGTACCTGTCCCCGAGCGTACCCGTCAGCCCGGCCACCGGGAACCCGGCCAGCGCGGCCCTGAGCCGCGTGTCCGTGCCGTTGGTGATGGCGCGCACCACCTCCGCGAACTGCCGGGCGGACACCTGGTTTCCCAGCGCCAGGCCCGAAACGTCCGCCGCGACCATACCTTCGGTGGGGATGCCCAGGCCCGCGAGCTCGTTGAGAACGGCGGCCATCGCGGAGTCGTTGGTTGCCGGCTGGCCGGCCGCCACGGCGGTCATGCGGCCCAGGGTTTCGGCGAGGTAGTTGTCCGACGTCTGGAGCATGAGGTCCACCTGCTGGCTCACCGTCGCGGACTGCACCTCGGCCAGGACTTTGGCATCCGCCGTCGCCTTTCCGTCAAGGCGTACGACGGCGGGTGCCACCGTGACGCCTGCGGCGGCACCGGCCGCTTTGAGGCCGGCAGCGAACGCCTCGCCCGCGGCCATCGCAGAGTCCTGGGGCCGGGGCGCCGCGGTGTCTGCCGGATTGAACCGGGCCGAGTTCAGGGCCAGCGGAAACAGCGGTGCCATCTCTCCGGCCGCAACATCGTCCGGGCTCCAAGCCGGGTTGAGTGCGGGGCCGGTGAAAAGGGAATCATCCACCAGCACCTGGACCTGGCCCTTGAAGCCGTCCTTCCGCAGTGAATCCACGGTCTGTTTGGCCAGCGTGGCGAGCCCGGCGTGGCCCAGGACCTTGGCCTCGGCGGATTCGCCCGCGCCGAGGAGGACGTCGCCGCCGCCGACCAGCACGACCGACCTGGGTGCAGTCCCCCGAGGCGTTGCAGCGCCAGGCGTCGCCGCAGCAGCCGGCCCGGCAACAGCCCTGGTGCCGAACCGTTCCTCGGGGCCGATCCCCCGCAGCGCAGCCACCGCGGTGAGGAGTTTCATGTTGGAGGCCGGGATCCTGTTGGCGGTGCCGTTCCTGTCATACAGGACCTTTCCGGTGGCGGCGTCCTGGACCACGGCAGTGAAGGTCCCGCCGCCGTCGGTCTTGAGGACGGGGTCCAGCCGGGCCGCCACCTCGGCGGGAACCGGTACAGGCGCGGCGGTGCTGAGCGGATCGATGCCCTGCGGGACGGACAGGCGGTCCGGGACAAGCTGCCAGGCGGGGGTCTGGGCCGGCTGGGCCGCGGACTGGGCCGGCCCGGTGAGCGCCGGCGCAATGAGCATCCCGGCGGGAAGGGCCAGCGCCAGGAGGAGGACCGTGAGCAGGAGGGTGGGCCAGCTCCGGATGATTGCAGAAAGACTGCCCGTGGAGATCCTGCCTTTGGAAAGCGTGCCTTTGGAAAGCCTGCCGCGGCCCCTCGCCGTGCCCCTGGTGCCGCTCATACTGCTGGTCCTCAAGTCCTGAAATTACCCCATTAGTTCCTGAAACCTGGGCCTCTCGCTATATCCTCAATAGTAGTCGGCGGCACCGACACTCCATTTTTGGCTGATCATCGCGGGTGCCGCGAACACCAAGCAATCGTCGAGGAGCATTCCATGAAGCATGACGTGACCATCGAGATTCCCAAGGGATCTCGCGTCAAGTACGAAGTCGACCACGAGACCGGCCGCGTCCGCCTGGACCGTGTCCTCTTCACCTCCATGCAGTACCCCACCCACTACGGCTTCTTCGAGAACACCCTCGGCGAAGACGGCGACCCGCTGGACGCACTGGTGCTCCTGCAGGACTTCGACCTCCTGCCGGGCGTCATCGTCGAAGCCCGCCCGATCGGCGTCTTCAACATGACCGACGACGGCGGCGGAGACGCCAAGGTCCTCTGCGTTCCGGCCGACCCGCGGTTCGACCACATCCAGGAAGTCAGCGACGTCAACGAGTTCCTGATCAAGGAGATCGAGCACTTCTTCACCCGCTACAAGGATCTGGAGCCCGGCAAGTGGGTCAAGGCCGAAGGCTGGGCCGACCGCGCCGCCGCCGAAGCCGAGCTTGAGGCTTCCATCAAGCGTTACGTGCCCGCAGCGCACTAACCCGTAAGCAAGGGGCCCACGCCCTAACGACGGCGGCAGGTGCGGTTCCTTGCGAACCCTACCTGCCGCCGTCGTTCTTTAGCGTGAGATCCGTAACGTGCCGTCGTCTGCCAGCTTGCCTCGCTGCTACCACCGGGTAGTCTGATGACCAATGTTCACGCTGACTATCAATCAAACAGACAGCCGGCGCGACGGCGACCGGGTCCCGGAGCTCCTCAGGGACCTGAGGCATATCCCGGCGCGGCTGGACTTTGACCGTTCCGTCGAGGACGAGGTGCAGGGCATCGTGGATTGCCCGCACCAGGCGGTGGATGCCGCCCTGATCGCGCTCCGCTGCGGAAGCTGGTACGTGGGGATCGGTGTGGGCCCGGTGAATGAGCCACTGCCGAACCAGATCAAGGACGCCAGCGGGCACGGCCTGGTCTACGCCCGCCGCGCCGTGGACCGCCTCCGCAACAGCAAAGAACGCATCCCTGTGGCCGTCGAGGGTCCCCTGGCGGAGGTGGCGGCCGAGTCCGAATCCGTGCTCCGCCTGCTGGGCCACATTGTCCGGGACAGGAGCGAGGCCGAGTGGCGCGTGCTTGACCTGATGACCCCGGGGGTGCGCGGCCAGCAGAAGACCGTGGCGGCCGAGCTCGGCATTACCTCCCAGGCTGTCAGCAAAGCTGTGGCGAGGTCGCAGTGGAACGAGGAGCACGCAGCCCGGCCGGCGGCGGCCAGGCTCCTCTCGCTGATCCTCGACGTGCGGTGATTCCCGACGTCCTTTGATTCCAGGGGTGCGGTAGCGCCGCGCCTTACAGGAGTCCGCGCAGCACGTGGGCGGCGCCGTCGTCGTAAACCGACTTGGTGACCTCGTCCGCGACGGCCACCACTTCCTCCGGCGCCTGTCCCATGGCCACCCCGCGGCCCGCCCAGGCGAGCATTTCGATGTCGTTGCGGCCGTCGCCGATGGCAACCGTAGCGGCAGGATCAATGCCGAGGCGGCTGCGAAGCGTCTCGAGAGCGCTGGCCTTGGTGACGCCGGCAGCAGCGATGTCCAGCCACGCAGTCCAGCCCACTGAGTAAGTCACACCGGCAAGGCCGATGTGCTCGATGGCTTCGTTGAACTCCTCGGGCGTGTTCTCCGCGCTGAAGACCACGACGCGGACGGCAGTGGCCTCGAGCATGGTCTGGAAGTCCACGCCGATGGCCTCGACACCGAAGCTTGCATCCTGGAAACGCTCGGTGGAGAGGAAGTTGCCATCCTCGTCCTCCAGCGCATACTTCGCTGCCGGCAGGCGCTTGCGGAGGGCACGGAGCGCCGGGCCGGGATCGAAGGTGGCCTTGTGGATGATGTCGTAGCCCTCAGGCAGCTGGGGATCCAGCCGCAGTGTCACACCGCCGTTGCAGCAGACGGCGTAGCCACGGTCCAGGCCGATTTGTTCAATGATGGGAAGCATGGCGTTGAGGGAACGCCCGGTGGCGATCATCACCTCGTGCCCGGCCGCGACCACGGCCTGCGCGGCTTCACGGACGGCGGCGGACATGTGGCCGTCGTGGTCCACGAGCGTGCCGTCCACGTCCAGGGCGATCATAAGTTTCTGTTGTGCTTCTCGCTGGTCTTCGATGCCAGCGGCTGATGATTCAGTCAGTGTAGTCATGCTTCCTAGTAGAGCAGATGACCCTGACACCAGCTAGGACGCAGAGCACAGCAGCGCATGAACAGCCGGTAAATACCCACAGGTTGTCCCCGGTGTGGGTATTTACCGGCCATGCGGAATGGGGTTTAGAGAACCGGGAGGACCTGGAGCCCGCCGAGGTATTTCTGCAGGGCTGCGGGCACGTTGACCGAGCCGTCGGCGTTCTGGTGGTGCTCCAGGAGGGCCACGATCCAGCGCGTGGTTGCCAGCGTGCCATTGAGGGTGGCCACGGTGCGGGTGCCCTTAGGGCTGCCGTCCTCGGTAAACACCCGCTCACGGATGTTGAGCCGGCGCGCCTGGAAGGTGGTGCAGTTGGACGTGGAGGTCAGCTCGCGGTATGCACCCTGCGTGGGAACCCAGGCTTCGCAGTCGAACTTGCGGGCGGCGGACATGCCGAGGTCACCCGCGGCGGTGTCGATCACGCGGTACGGGAGCTCGCACTTGGCCAGCATCTGCTCTTCCCAGGCCAGCAGGCGCTCATGTTCGGCTGCGGCCTCTTCCACCGTGGTGTAGATAAACATCTCCACCTTGTTGAACTGGTGGACCCGGATGATCCCGCGGGTGTCCTTGCCGTGCGAACCGGCCTCGCGGCGGTAGCAGGAGCTCTGGCCGGCGTAGCGGATGGGGCCGGCGGAAAGGTCCATGATCTCATCGGCGTGGTACCCGGCCAGCGGCACCTCCGAGGTGCCCACAAGGTAAAGGTCGTCTTCGGCGAGACGGTAGATCTCGGCGTCGTGCTTTACATCGAAGCCTGTGCCCTGCATGGTCTCGGGCCGGACCAGCGTGGGGGTGATCATGGGGATGAAGCCAGCCTCGATGGCCTGGTCCATGGCCATCTGGAGCAGGGCCATTTCCAGCCGGGCACCCACGCCGCGGAGGAAGTAGAAGCGCGCACCGGAGACCTTGGCGCCGCGCTCCATGTCAATTGCGCCGATCAGCTCGCCGATCTCGAGGTGGTCCCGGGGCTCGAAGTCCGGGAATTCGCGCGGCGTGCCCACCGTCTTGAGCACGACGTAGTCATCCTCGCCGCCTGCCGGGACGCCCTCTTCAATGAGGTTGGGAATGGTGCGCAGCAGTTCTTCCTGCTTGGCCTGGGCGGCATCGGCCTCAGCCGAGGCAGCCTTCACCGCACCCGCCAGTTCGCGGACCTCCGCGAGCAGCGCCTGCTTTTCCTCACCCTTGGCCTGCGCCACCTTCTTGCCGAACGCGTTCTGTTCGGCGCGGAGGTTTTCGAAGCTGATCAGTGCCGTGCGGCGCGCGGCGTCGGCGTCGATGATCGCGTCCACCAGGGTTTCATCCACACCGCGGGCGCGCTGGCTGGCGCGGAACTTGTCCGGGTTTTCGCTGAGGTCTTTTACGTCGATCACCAGACAAGGGTATCTAATCTGCGGGCCACTCCGGGCGGGATAGTGTTGGAGCACCATGAGCGACCTGCTTCTTTACGTCCTGATCGCTGTAGCACTGGCTTTCGCCGTCTCCAGCTGGTGGGGCGTGCGCAAGCTGAAGGCCCTGCACATCCGCAGCGCAGTGCGGGAAGAGGCCCACGAACACGGGCTGGAAAAGCAGCGCGTCGCGGTCATCCTCAACCCCATCAAAGCCAAGGCCGATGAAGCGCGCGCCACCATCCAGCGTGCCTGCCTGGCCGCCGGCTGGGAGGAGCCCCGGTTCTTCGAAACGACGCCGGAGGATCCGGGCCATTCGCAGGTCCGGGCGGCGCTGGAGTATGGGGCCGACGTCGTTCTGGTGGGCGGCGGCGACGGCACAGTGCGCGTGGCGGCCGAGGCTCTGGCGCACAGCGGGGTGGCGATGGGACTGATCCCCCTGGGCACCGGCAACCTGCTGGCCCGCAACGTGGACCTGGACGTCTACGATCTGTACGGCAACATCCAGACCGCGCTCTTTGGCCGCCAGCGGTTCATCGATACAGCCCGGATGGAGATCGAGAACTCGCTGACCGGCCATTCCTCAAGCCACTCGTTCCTGGTCATCGCAGGCATCGGCATGGACGCCGAGGTGGTGGGTGACACGAACGACGACCTCAAGCGCGCCGTCGGCTGGCTCGCCTACACGGAGGCGGGAGTCCGCCACCTTCCCGGGCGCAGGAAAAAAGTCGCCATCTCCCTTGATGACCAGCCGGACCAGTCCAGGAAGATCCGCAGTGTCCTGTTTGCCAACTGCGGCCTGGTTCCGGGCGGCATCGACTTCATCCCGCAGGCCATGATCGACGACGGGATGCTGGACGTGGTGGTCATGAGCCCCCGCAGCGCCGTTGGCTGGCTGGCGATGTACGCCAAAATCGTCTTCAAGCACAAGCGGCACCTTCCCGTCATGAGCGTGTACCGCTCGGGCAAGGTGGTCATCAAGTGCCCCGAACCCATGCCGACGCAACTCGACGGCGACACGTCGGGGGACGCCACAAAGGTGACGGTGCAGGTGGAGCCCAGATCGCTGCTGGTCCGGGTCAGGGAGGAAACTGCGCGGGCCTAGGCTGTCTTCGCGGAGCCGGCGTGTTTGGCTGACTCGGCTGCGGCTTTGGCGGCTGCCCGGGCTTCGGACTGTTCGCGGATCATGGCCTGTTCCTCTTCGAAGCGCAGGCGGTCAGCGCGGTCGGCCTCGTCCCCGTCCCAGTCCTGGTTCTCCGCTGTTGGCTTGGGATTGACGATCATTCCCTGACCGTCATTGCTGTTTTTGTCCGACATGACCCGCTCCTTTCGTTGGGGCCATCCCTTTGTTGATCAGGCAAGCATACGCACCGCAACAGGGGCAGGGAAGTGCCCCGAGGGGCATTTATCTACGCTGACGGCGAAGCTTGGATCGGGGTTCCCGAGTCCACAGATTCTCCGGCGAGTATCCCGTCGACCCATGCATGCGCTGCCTGGAATGCCTCATCGGACGTGTGGGCCGGCACCACGGGAGCCTGCGAATCTGCACGGCCGTAGGACCCCAGGAAGCGAGTGGCCGGGCTGATGCGGTGCAGGCCGGCGAGGGCGTCGGCGACCCGCGCATCGCCCACATGGCCGTCTGCATCGATGCTGAAGAAGTAGTGCCCCAGGTACTGCCCTGTGGGCCGGGATTCGATGCGGCTCAGGTTGACGCCGCGCGTGGCGAACTGGTCCAGGATTTCCATTAGGGCGCCCGGCCGGTCCTCGGGCAGCGGCACCACCACGGTTGTCTTGTCGGCGCCGGTTCGGGCAGGCAGGGCTCCCGGGCGGCTGACCAGGATGAAACGGGTCACGGCGCCGGGATTGTCGCCGATGTTCTCGGCCAGCACGTGGAGTCCGGGCTGCTCGACGGCGACTATCGGCGCGCAGATGGCGGCGTCGTAGTGGGCGTCATCCTCCAGCAGGCCCATCGCGGCGGCAGCCGTCGAGGATCCGGGAATGTATTCTGCTCCGGGAATATGAGCATCCACCCACAGGCGGCACTGCGCCCAGGCATGCCCGTGGGTGGAGATCCGGCGGATCCCGGACAGCTCAACGCCCGGCCGCGCCACCAGCACGAAGCTGATGGGCACCAGGGCCTCGCGGATGATCCGCAGTTCCTGTCCGGTGGCGATGGCGTCCAGGGTCGCCGTTACGCCGCCTTCCACGGAATTCTCAATGGGCACCATGGCAGCGTCCACCGACCCGTCCCGGACCCTGTCCAGCGCCGCGTTGACGTTGGAGGACGGGATGCGCACGGCTTCCGCCGCATCCGGCACCTGCATCAGCGCCGCCTCCGTGAAGGTGCCCTCGGGGCCGAGGAAGGTGTAGGTGCGGCGGGCGGCGGGCATGGATATTCCTTACGGGTACGGAGTGCGGGCTCAGGGAGCCGGGCGGCCTGAAAGAGGCGGAGCTGCCTAATGAAAGGGGCGGTCTAACGAACGGGGCGGCTCAGAGAACTACGGGTTTGAGGCCGTTGTCGGATACCAGCGGCTTGCCGGATTCCAGCCACTGGTCCATGCCGCCGGCCACGTTCACTGCCGAATAGCCCTGGCCCACCAGCCACTGCGCCGCACGGAAGGAGCGGCCGCCGGTCCGGCAGATGACATACAGGTCCTCGTCCGGGTCGAGGTCGTCCAGGCGTCCCGGCAACTGGTCCAGCGGGATGTGCACGGCGCCCTCGGCGTGGCCCGCCGCCCATTCGTAGTCCTCCCGTACGTCCAGGATGGTGGCGTCCGCGGGGACGTCCTTCACGGTGACGGTGTCGAAGTCGCTCATGGGAGTCCTCTCCTTGCTGCAAGCTCTCTGGTCTCAAGCTCTCAACTCCAGCGTATCGCCAGCGCAGCGCCCCGCACCCTCCGGCCGGCACAGGTTACGCTGGTCCGAAGCCCGCGAACCGCTCGAAATGGAGCACAGCAAAGGAGCACAGTGTCCGCCCCACCGAGCCTGGCTGACATCCACCGCCTGCCGGCCGTCCAGCTGCAGGCAGCGCTGCGTTCCGGAGAACTCTCCGCCCGTGAGGTCACGGCCCATTTCCTGGCGCGGATCGAGGAATCAAACCCGAGGCTGGGCGCCTTCATCACCGTTACCGGGCCGCGGGCCATGGCCGAGGCAGCGGCGGCCGATGCCCTGTTCGCACGGCCTCACCGCGGCCGGCCCCTGCCGCCGCTGCACGGGATGCCCGTCGTCTTCAAGGACCTCACCGATGTTGCCGGCGTGGTCACCACGCACGGCAGCGCAGCGCTGGAACGGCGTCCAGCGCCAACTGATGGCGCCCTCGCTGCGGCTCTCCGGAACGCGGGGGCCATCTCCCTCGGCAAAACGCAGGTTCCCGAATTCGGGCTGACGGCGTACAGCGAAAACCGCATTGCACCGCCGTCGCGCAATCCGCACGCCCTGAGCAGGAGCTCCGGCGGTTCGTCCGGCGGCAGCGCCGCTGCCGTCGCTGCAGGTCTGGTGCCGTTCGCACCCGGGACCGACGGCGGCGGGTCGATCCGGATTCCGGCGGCGGCATGCGGCCTGCTGGGACTGAAGCCCGGCAGGGGAATAGTCCCGGCGGGTGAGAGCAGCGGGGATCCCGCCGGCCTGGTGGTGGCCGGACCGCTGGCGCGCTCCGCGGCCGACGCCGCTCTGCTGCTGGACTTCCTGGCGCCCAACGGCACGGGAAATCCGGACGGCGTGGGCTACCTGGCCACCGTCGACCGGGCGCCTTCCCCGCTGCGAATCGGCGTCAGCCTGGACAGCCCTTGGGCTGGAATCTTCCCGTTCACCCCCGATCCCGAGGCACTGGAGGCGCTGGACACCGGCATCCGGCTGCTCACGAGTGCGGGGCACGATGTGGTGGAGGCCGGGATCCGGTACGACAACCGTTACCCCGACGCGTTCACCACCGCCTGGACGGCAGGAGTGGGAGCGGCCCGGATCGCACCGCACCGGGAAGCCCTGCTGACGCCGCTGACACGCACCTTCCGGCGGCGGGCACAACAGCGCAGCGCCGCGAAACTCAACGAATGCCTCGCATTCCTGCGGCAGTTCGAACGTGACACGCTGGCGCAGTATTCAGCCTGGGACCTGATCCTGACGCCGGCCCTGGCCCAGACGCCGCGCCCGGTGGGCTGGTTTACGGGGTCGGGCCATGGGGACGGCCGGTGGCCGGCGTCGGAATGGGCAGGCGATGCCGACGGCGACTACCGCAGGCAGTGCGAATTCGCACCGTGGTCATCGATGGTCAACGTATGCGGCCTGCCGGCGGTCAGCATTCCCGTGCACTGGACCGGGGGCAGACCGGGAACAGGGCTGCCGATGGGCATCCAGCTGATTGGCCGGCCCGGTTCCGAGTCGCTGCTTCTGCAGGTGGCGGCCCAGCTGGGGTTTTAGTCGGGGGTGCAGCCAGTCAGACCGTGCTGGACGTGCTGGCGACACTCGCCAGGATGGTGAGCCCCACGATCGCGAGAACGGTCAGGGCCAGTCCGATATACCCCATCACCAGGCCGGCGATGGCGAAGCCACGGCCAGACGGTTCGCGCCGCAGCGCCAGGTGCCCCAGGATCACGGCGGCCAGCTGCGGCAGGACGAGGACCCCGAAGCCCAGGTACACGGCGATGCCGCAGCACAGGCTGGCGATGCTCAGGCCCTTGGGCTGGGGTGTAGCTCCGTAATAGGACGGCTGGCCGTAGGGGCTGGAATACTGCTGGCCGTATTGCTGGCCGTACTGGTAGCCGTACTGCTGGCCATAGGGACTGGCCTGCTGCGCAGGGTTGTACAGTGGCGGGGCCGGCATGTCCGGGCCCTGGGTGTTGTACGGCGGTTTCTGGCGGGTGTCCGGCGCCGGCTCGTCACCGGATCCGGGGCGCTGCTCGGTCATGGAAATCCCCTCATGTGGTCCTCAACAGAACCTTACCGCCGCCACCGGACAATGCTCCTCCTCATTTGGGGGCTCCTGCTCACTTGGGGAGCAGCTCCCACAACAGCCACAGGGGCGGCGCCAGCAATGCCGCAGAAACGAGCCCGGCGACGAGTGACCTCCCCACCACGTGCGTTACCGTGCCCGGACGGCGGTCCTGGCCGTACAGGTAGTCCGGTGGAACGGGACGTCTCTTGGCCGGGCGCCGGAGGCGGCCATCAGTACCGGGGTGGCCTGTGGGGCCGGCTGCGCCCAGGCGCGCTGTGCCCGCTCCGCCGCCATTTCCGCCCGCGGCGCCGCGCAAGCCGGGATTCCGGGCCAGGCCCGTGTCCGGTACCTGCGGACGGGTAAGAAGTTGCCCGAGCTGGGCGTAGAGCTTCAAGACCGACGGCGCATCAAGCACGTCGGGCAGGTCGGTCACGGCCGCAGTGACGCAGTCGATCCCCCGCACCTCGATGCCTGAACCGGTGGTGCCCTGCAGTTCCGGCTGGGCAGTCAGGCAGATCAGTGACCGGACCAGCCTCCGCCGCTGTGCCGGCAGGACCGCGGCAACCGCGGCCGCCTGCGCCAGCGCCGCCTCCACCGCCGGGAACCGGTCATGACCGTTCTGCCGCAGCGCGCCATCCACGACGTCCACGCGGCCGGACCAGTTTTTGGCGTTGACCACCACTACCCCGCCGGGGCCCACCAGGACATGTTCCAGCCGGGCGAGCGGGCGGCCCGGCCAGTGGACATCATGCAGGAGGAACCAGCCGTAGGCGCCCAACCGGGCAAGCCGTTCGGCCACGAGGTGGTTCACCTGCTCCATGTGAACAGGGCCAGCATGAACAGGGCCGGTTCCAATCGGGTCTGCGCCGCCGGGGCAGCCACCGCCATGGACACCTGATTCAATAGAGCCGAGGTCGCGCTTCAGCCGCGCGATCCGTTCGGAGGCGAGCCTCGTCCGTTCGAATGCTGCATCTCCAGCCCCCATTGTTCACCTCTGCCTTGCTTGCTCGTATAACACTTGCTCTCGTCCAACAAATGACCGGGCCAATTCACCCAAGCCAAAATCAGCCGGCGCCAAATCATCCGGGCGTAAACGTCCCGCCCTGAAAGACCGGACAAATTTACCGGTCCAAAGGGGCCGAATTTCCCGCCACCGGGTGGCTGGCGTTCCTGCCGTTTGAACGTAACAGCCGCCTCAGGGGCGGGTATATAAGTACTTTTCCGGCACTACTCAGTTTTTTGTTCCGGATAAATGCAAGTAGTCCGCAAAAATCGGTGACATTCTGCGTCACAGGGGCCGGATTCCGGACACTTAATGTTGCCCTTCGCCGACGTCTGGCATGCTGGTGCCATGGCTAGCCGAGCGGGCACAGTTGCCCAACCCCAAGACCTTGTCGACCTGACCGCACTGCTCGACGCGTACTACGACGTCAAGCCTGACCTGGGGGATCCCGGGCAGCGCGTGGCGTTCGGAACCTCCGGGCACCGCGGATCAAGCCTGAAGGCGTCCTTCAATGAGGGGCACATCCTGGCGATCACGCAGGCGATCGTGGAATACCGTGCAGGACAGGGCATCACCGGCCCGCTGTTCCTGGCCAAGGACACCCACGGCCTCAGCGAACCGGCCCAGAACTCGGCCCTTGAGGTGCTGGCCGCCAATGGCGTGAACGTCCTCATCGACGCGCGGCACGGCTACACCCCCACCCCGGCACTGAGCCACGCCATCCTCACCTACAACCGCAACGCCCCGTCCGGCGCCCCGCAGGCTGACGGCATCGTTGTTACTCCGAGCCACAACCCGCCAGCCGACGGCGGTTTCAAGTACAACCCTCCGCATGGCGGACCGGCCGACACCGACGCGACGGGCTGGATCGCCAACCGCGCCAACGAACTGCTGGAGAACGGCCTCCGCGGCGTGAAGCGGATTCCGCTGGCCCAGGCGCTTGAGGCCGAAACCACCGGAAAGTTCGATTTCCTGAGCAGCTATGTGGACGACCTGCCCTCCGTCCTGAACCTCGACGCCATCCGCGATGCCGGGGTCCGGATCGGAGCCGACCCCATGGGCGGTGCGTCCGTGGACTACTGGGGCGAGATCGGCGAACGCCACCAGCTCAACCTCACAGTGGTCAACCCCACCGTGGACCCGCAGTGGGCCTTCATGACGCTGGACTGGGACGAGAAGATCCGGATGGACTGCTCCTCCCCGTCGGCCATGGCCTCGCTGATTAACAGGATGGCTGTTGGTGCGGACGGGTCCACTCCCTTCGACGTCGCCACCGGTAACGATGCGGACGCCGACCGGCACGGCATCGTCACACCCGATGGCGGTCTCATGAATCCCAACCACTACCTCGCGGTGGCCATCGACTACCTGTACCGCAACCGCAGCGGCTGGAACCCGAACTCCGTCGTGGGCAAGACCCTCGTGTCCTCCTCGATCATCGACCGCGTGGCGGACGGCCTGGGCCGCAAGCTCGTGGAGGTGCCCGTGGGCTTCAAGTGGTTCGTCCCGGGCCTGCTCTCCGGCGAAGGCGCGTTCGGCGGCGAGGAATCGGCCGGTGCCTCGTTCAACAAGCGGGACGGCAGCGTCTGGACCACGGACAAGGACGGCATCCTGCTGGCTCTGCTGGCCTCCGAGATCACGGCCGTCACCGGCAAGTCGCCGTCGCAGCTCTACAAGGGCCTGACCGACCAGTTCGGCGCTCCGGTTTACGCACGCATTGACGCCGCCGCCACCCGGGACCAGAAGGCCGCCCTCGGCAAGCTGTCCCCGGAGGACGTCACCGCCACTGAGCTGGCCGGCGAGACGATCACGGCCAAGCTAACCAAGGCACCCGGCAACGGCGCCTCCATCGGTGGCCTGAAGGTGGTCACCGAGAACGCGTGGTTCGCGGCCCGCCCCTCCGGCACCGAGGATGTCTACAAGATCTACGCGGAGTCCTTCAAGGGCGCCGACCACCTCAAGCAGGTCCAGGCCGAAGCCAAGGCCCTGGTGGACGGGGTCATTTCCTAAGCCGTCAGGGAACCCGCCAGCAACCGGAAAGCGCCGGATGGCATCAGCCATCCGGCGCTTTCTTCATCTGCTGTCCAGGCGCGTACTTCGTGCACATCTTGCGGAATATGGACCGGCGCAACAGGTCCAAACAGGACTAACATTGGAAGTGGCCCGGATGCATGCCTTGCAGTTCTGAACTGCAGAAATACTGTCCAGAATGCCTCCGGAATGTCCCCCATATTGCCGGAGGCATTCCGTGTCCGGGCCGGGTATCCAGGCCGGGGAAACTAGGAGACTGCTGAACTAGGGGCTTTTTGAGGGGTTGGGCGGGTGCGTGAGCGCTTTGCCCGGCTTCTCAGGCATGTGCGGGTGGTCGGAGCGG
>NZ_JBHUSB010000006.1:191272-239485 GCF_042673905.1 Arthrobacter sp. NPDC057009 | reverse complement strand
ACCGCCGCCACACACAAAGGTCCGCCCCACGCTTCCAGGAAGCGTGCACTGCCATGCCCCGAACATGTACTTGACAGGACCTATAGCCAGCTAGGTGGAGCTCGATCGCGTAGCCGCAGCGGCGGAACGATGCCTTGGCCCCCTGAGTTGGCTCACGGGTCGTGCTTTCGCGGTAGCGTAGCGCTCTGACCTGCGGTGATGCCATCAGAATGGTGCTTTTCCACGCACTAAGGGGATTTGTTCTAGTGTCACCGTGTGGTGTTCATCAGGAGGGTGCGGACGGCCTCGGGAGCTACGGCAGTGCAGATCGCCGAGTATGTACGCGGCCGGCAGCAGATCGTGGAACACATCGGCTCGGCGCATACGGAGGCCGAACTCGGCATGCTGCTCGAGCGCGCCCGCCTGAGTTGGCTCACGGGTCGTGGTTTCGCGGCGGCGCAGTGCTCTGACCTGCGGTGATGTCGGCGGATTGGTGCTTTTTCACGCACTAAGGGGTTTTGTTTTAGTGTCACCGTGTGGCGTTCATCAGGAGGGTGCGGACGGCCTCGGGAGCGACGGCTGTGCAGATCGCCGAGTATGTGCGGGGCCGGCAGCGGATTGTGGAGCACGTCGGCTCGGCGCATACGGAGGCTGAACTCGGCGTGCTGCTCGAGCGCGCCCGGGAGCTGCTGGAGAACCCTGCCCAGGGTGTCCTCGATCTCGGTGTCGAGCCCGCGCCTTCGGTGAAAGGTCTGGTCGCCCCGGTCGGCGAGCCGGGTCTGTTCGCCGTTCCTGACGCGGCGGCGTCAGCCGGTCGTGACGGTCCCGGACGTGTGGTCGGCACGGACTCGAGGATCCTGTTCGATGCGCTGGCCGGCGTGTTCACCGCGTTGGGGTTTGATGGCCTGGATGACGAGGTGTTCCGGGACCTGGTGATCGCCCGGGTCGTCGAACCGACCTCGCTGCTGGATGCCGGCAGGGTGCTGCGGGACCTGGGCCGGTCCGCGGCCAGTTACGCGACGATGAAGCGCACCTTGGCCCGGGCGGCCGCGGGCAAGTACCGGGACCGGATCGCGACCTGGTGCTTCCAGCACGCCAGCACCAGCGGGGATATTTCGCTGGTTCTCTACGACGTCACCACGCTCTACTTCGAGGCCGAGAAGGAAGACGAGCTGCGGAAGGTCGGGTACTCCAAGGAACGCCGCGTCGATCCGCAGATCGTCGTGGGTCTGCTGGTGGACCGGGGCGGGTTCCCGCTGGAGATCGGCTGCTTCGAAGGCAACAAGGCCGAGACCGCGACCATGATCCCGATCATCAAGCAGTTCCAGGCCCGGCACCAGCTGGCCGACATGGTCGTCGTGGCCGATGCCGGCATGCTCTCCGCGGCCAACCTGCGCGAACTGGATGAGGCGAACCTTCGGTTCATCGTCGGCTCCCGGATGACCAAGGCACCGACCGACCTGGCCTCGCACTTCCGCTGGCACGGCGACGCGTTCACCGACGGGCAGCTGATCGACACCATCACGCCCCGGACCGGCCACACGAAGGAGAACAACCCAGACCTGCGCGCCGAACCCGTCTGCGATCCCGACACGCACCAGGGTTCTTTGGCGGGCGGTATGGGCCTACTCCCGGAAGAGAGCCGTCCGCGACGCCACGACCCTCACCGCCCAGGAGAACCGGGCCCGCGAGGTGATCGAGGGACAGAAGACTGCCCGGACTCCGCGCTTCGTGAAGACCTCCGGCGGGAAACGCAGCCTCGACGAGGCATCACTGACACGCGCCCGGCAGCTGGCCGGCCTGAAAGGCTACGTCACGAACATCCCGGCAACGGCCATGACTGCAACAGAGGTCATCGGCTCCTACCACGACCTCTGGCACGTCGAGCAGTCCTTCCGGATGAGCAAAACAGACCTCAGGGCCAGGCCCATGTTCCACCGCACCCGCGACGCCATCGAGGCACACCTGACCATCGTGTTCACTGCGCTGGCCGTCTCCAGAACCATCCAGAACAGGACAGGACTCGCGGTCGCCAACGTCATCAAACAACTCCGGCCGCTGCGCTCGGCGACCATCGCCATCAACGGCACCACCCAAAGATTCGCCCCCGACATCAACACCGAGCAGCAAGCCGTCCTCGACGCGATCCAAAAGCCAAAAATTCACGCACTAAAGAAATGAGCCAAGTCAGGCGGAACACATCGGCTCGGCGCATACGGAGGCCGAACTCGGCATGCTGCTCGAGCGCGCCCGGGAACTGCTGGCCAACCCTGCCCAGGGCGTCCTCGATCTCGGTATCGAGCCAACGCCTCCGGTGAAAGGCCTCGTTACCCCGGTCGGCGATCCGGGTCTGTTCACCGTTCCCGACGCGGCGACGTCAGCCGGTCGTGACGGTCCCGGACGGGTGGTCGGCACCGACTCCAGGATCCTGTCCGACGCGCTGGCCGGCGTGTTCACAGCGTTGGGGTTTGATGGGCTGGATGATGAGGTGTTCCGCGACCTGGTGATCGCCCGGGTCGTCGAACCGACATCGCTGCTGGACGCCGGCAGAGTTCTGCGGGACCTGGGCCAACCCGCGGCCAGCTACGCAACGATGAAGCGCACCCTCGGCCGGGCCGCAACGGGCAAGTACCGCGACCGGATCGCGACCTGGTGCTTCCAGCACGCCAGCACCAGCGGCGACATTTCCCTGGTCCTCTACGACGTCACCACCCTCTACTTCGAGGCCGAAAAGGAAGACGAGCTGCGGAAGGTCGGGTACTCCAAGGAACGCTGCGTCGATCCCCAGATCGTCGTCGACCTGCTCGTGGACCGCGGCGGGTTCCCGCTGGAGATCGGCTGCTTCGAAGGCAACAAGGCCGAAACCTCGACCATGATCCCGATCATCAAGCAGTTCCAGGCCCGCCACCACCTGGCCGACATGGTCGTCGTGGCCGATGCCGGCATGGTCTCCGCGGGCAATCTGCGCGAACTCGACGAGGCGAACCTGCGGTTCATCGTCGGCTCCCGGATGACGAAGGCACCGACCGGCCTGGCCTCGCACTTCCGCTGGCACGGCGACGCTTTCACCGACGGGCAGCTGATCGACACGATCACACCCAGAACCGGCCACACCAAGGAGAATAACCCCGACCTGCGCGCCGAACCCGTCTGGGACCCCGGTTCATGGCGGGCGGTATGGGCCTACTCCCGGAAGAGAGCGGTCCGAGACGCCACGACCCTCACCGCCCAGGAGAACCGAGCCCGCGAGGTGATCGAGGGACAGAAAGCGGCCCGGACTCCACGCTTCGTGAAGACCTCCGGCGGCAAACGCAGCCTCGACGAGGCATCTCTGACGCGCGCCCGGCAGCTGGCCGGCCTGAAAGGCTACGTAACCAACATCCCGGCAACGGTCATGGCTGCAGGGGAGGTCATCGGTTCCTACCACGACCTGTGGCACGTCGAGCAGTCCTTCCGGATGAGCAAAACAGACCTCAGGGCCAGGCCCATGTTCCACCGCACCCGCGACGCCATCGAGGCACACCTGACGATTGTGTTCACCGCGCTGGCCGTCTCCAGAACCATCCAGAACAGAACCGGACTGGCGGTTGCCAACGTCATTAAGCAACTCCGGCCGCTGCGCTCGGCGACCATCGCCATCAACGGCACCACTCAGAGGTTCGCCCCCGACATCAACACGGAACAGCAAGCCATCCTCGACGCGATCCAGGAGCCAAAATTTCACGCACTAAGGAAATGAGCCAAGTCAGGTCTGATGCCTGCCCCGGGGCATGACTCAAGGCCAGGGGGCGTGCCCGGAGCCTACTGCGGCCAGAATCGCTGTACAGTGAGCGAACTATTCGAGAAACCTCCGAATGGCACACGTGCCTCTTGATCACCGTTTCCTTGGAACTGACGCCGAAGAACGATCCAAGAGCTCACGTTCTAGAAGGGAAAAGAAGTGTGCCTGTGGATCCTGTGCCCGCCAGACGTTGTAGCAAGCGGCGGCTGCCAACCGGCGGCGCAAGCGCTCCGCCGTTGACGTTCCCGCATAAGCGTTGACGGCGCGTGCCCAGCCCATGGAATTATTAGGGCTAACGATTTCTCCACCACCGCCAACCAACCGCTCCGACCAAGGGGTAACGTCGGCACACAGGACAGGGCAGGAGGCGGAGAGTCCCTCAGCGATCACGTGTCCAAAGTTTTCGCCTTTGGTTGGGCAGAACATGACATCGTATTGATTCAGGCGAGACCGAATTTCGTCGTGCGGTATGGCGCCAAGAAAACGTACGCGGACATTCGGAGGGAGACTCGCGACCAAGCTCTTGCAACGCTCGAAATAGCTCAGATCTTCCGGCGGTCCGATTATATCAAGCGAGATATTTGCGTCCACCGACTGTAATCCCTCGAGCAGGGTATGTATGCCCTTTTTAGGCGAGAGTCGCGAAAGGCTAACCGCTCGTAAAGGACCCCCTGTCGGCTGCACAGGATCCAGGGCTCGCTCGGGCAGCAATGTGTCATTCTCACGTATAACAATAGAGACATCCGGTCCGAAGATCGCCCTTATGTCTGCTGCCTCAGCGGGAGCAGAGGCGTGCCACACAACTTTACCGGCTAGCCCAGATAGCTTAAAGGCCTGGATGTAGAACGACTTCTTTTGCTTCTTAAGGGCCAGTGCCCCCGCACTGAATTCCCCCCTTGGCGCTATCGCAAGCCCCTTGGGACTTAGCCAGCCAAGACGAAATAGAGCCTGTGGAACTATTGAGAACCAAGGGTCAAAGAAGCTATTCAAGTAGATAGCAGCAGGCCGCAAACTGCGAACTTTCCTTATTGCTCGAACAAAAGAAGCAATCTTTTCCACTGAGCAGTAATAGACCTGGGCGCCGGAGTGTGACAACCAAACGTCGGGAATCACATCCAAAGGCTGCTTCTGCCCCAAGTCAGTGTTTGTTGTCAGTACATAAGACTCGAACTTTGGAGGCGCTGCATCAAGCATTGCCGCTATTGTACGAATGGGCCCACCGCCGAGATATGCAGGCGGAAAGAATGTATTGAACACAACTATTCTCAAAACGAGCACTCCGTCTTCTTCAGGTATCCGCGCACAAGTTCTAGCCCCATGGCCGATACACCGCATAAGTGATCCGCTCGACTTACGACCTTGATAAAACTCACGTTATTTCCTAGTCAGTTGGATCAACGACATCCACCACAACAGCGATGCGATGATGGTAACGCAGAGGAAGGCAGCCACTGCACCGATCGCATGCCACCATAGAGCACAGACAAGCACCAATGGAATACGGATGACAACAATCACATTACTAATTGCTGCCACCCGCTTCGCAGCCCAAACACTGCGATGCGCCGCGAGCGGGGCGGCCGCCACGGCCACGAACACAGAATCCAGCGCAACGATATAGATGAGCGAAGATGAGTCCTGCCAGGTGGAACCGAGAAGTAACTCACCAAAAAAATGACTGATCAGAACCAATCCACTAGTCAAGACGAGATGCACGCAAACCAATGCCAGAGCACTCTTGCGCACTGCCGCCCGAGAAACTGTTGCAGGATCAGGTGTTGACCTTGCGAGATAGCTGATTAAGAGCGGCTGAACGGTAGAAACAATTAAGTTAGAAGGACCAAGCATGGTGCTCGCACCTCGCATTGCTCCTACAAGAACCGGCCCGCCCACAAGGCTCAGGAGAAAAGTCAGAATGTGGACGGACCCAGACCCTATTAGTGCTTGGCAACCAAAAATCAGGCTCGTCCTCAGCTCCACGGCTTCGCCCTTCCAAGAGGGCAACAATTTATAGCCTTGAATGTATGAAACGAGATACCCGAGAGCCGAGCCGGCAGACGCCCAAATGGCCACCAGAATAAACGGACTTATCAGGTCAAACCAAGTCATCACAACTGCGCAACCAGTGACGAGTAAGAGTATGCAGTCCTGCATTATGGCGGTTTGTCCATCATCCAGGCTTAGACTCAGTGTTTTTGAATAATCGTAAAAACATATGCCATGAATTGCCAAACCCACGATAACCAAATATGGTGAACCGGCGAAAACACCACATAGGCTAATGGGAATGGCGAACACTATCGCCATGAAGGAAATGCGACGGGCGGTCGTCCGCCTCTTTCTATACGAAGGCGAGACGGAAATAATAGTATTAGCACCAGCGTCGCGCACAACAAGCTGAACCAAAAGATAAGCGGCGAACGCAACTCCGAACATGCCCAACTCACCGGTTCCCCCGGATCGTGCGACCATCACAGATAAGGCTAATGACACGGCACTAAAAATACCGTTCGACAACAGAGCCCTAACCACCCTGTGCATATTCCTCAACCATCCACGACTATCTGCGCTTTTAGATTCTGTGCCTTCTTGTGTGCTGGTCATCTAAAACCCGTCCCGCGAGGGGTCCCTCCCACCTGTGCCAAGGGGTCCCTCCCACCTGTGCCAGTTGAACTCCACAACGAACCTCAAAGCAGGATCCTCATGCAGGCGTCAGAACAGAACCAGTCCTACGAGAGCTAAACTCGGATTCCTGCACGCTGATGATGACTATGAGCTGTCGACCGGATGAAATTGACCGTACGCCTGGAAGTATCAGAAACAGAGTATTCCCATGGTGCACTCGCTGCTCCCCTGTCCAAGTGCAGGTCGAGTGTCATCCGAACGGAGTCGATAATGGCTTCGGTACTCAAACCCGTAGTAACTATTCCGCCGGCATCGAGAGCCTCGGGCCGCTCAACTGAATCACGGAGGGTGACAGCCGGAAATCCGAGGATCAGCGATTCTTCACTTATCGTGCCACTGTCGGAGAGCACGAGCTTTGCCGACTGCTGAAGCTTTATATAGTCGTTGAAACCGAAAGGTGGATGGAATTGCAACCCACGTTTTAAGTCTTCAGGTTGGGCTTCCAGGCGCTTTCGTGTACGCGGATGCGTGGAGACGAGCACGGGGAGGTCAAACTCTCGACCAAGTTCATTTAGAGCACATAGAACCTGTTCCAGCCGAACCGGATTGTCTACATTTTCTTCGCGATGTAAGCTGACAAGGAAATAGCCACCCTCGCTCAGATTTTGGCGCGACAATACATCGCTGTCCGCAATCGCCTCAGCATTCCCATCCAATACTTCCTTCATAGGTGATCCCGTCAGCGTGACGCGTGAGGGATGAATACCTTCAGCCAGAAGGTTGCGTCTCGCGTGCTCTGTGTAAACCAAGTTGTAGTCCGAGACATGATCCACAAGTTTTCGGTTCACTTCTTCAGGGACGTTTTCATCGAAACAACGATTGCCCGCTTCCATGTGGTAAACGGGGACTTTCAGGCGGCGTGCGATCAGGGCAGAGATACAGCTGTTTGTGTCGCCCAATACAAGCATGGCATCAGGTTTTTCATCCAACAAAACCTTCTCGGTGGATGCCAGGATGGATCCCAGCACGGCACCTAGGGACGATGTATTGGCTCCGAGAAAGTGGTCAGGACGCCTCAGTCCAAGATCCTCAAAAAATACCTCATTTAATTCATAATCATAGTTCTGACCAGTGTGTACCAGAACATGGTTTGTATATTCATCGAGAAGCCTGATCGTTGCCGCCAAGCGGATTATCTCAGGACGTGTTCCGACGACAGTCATTACCTTCAGCTTGAGGTCTGGATTAGTCATACTTCCTCCGGGAACGTATCCGGAGCTGCCGGATCGAACAGCTCGTTGGACCAGAACATTGTGTATAAAGCGTCCGGACCTGTATTTGTAATGTTATGAGTCCACAGCGTAGGCATATCGATGGCTACAGGTTTATCGCCATTGACCGTGAAGCTCAGCACTTCGTTGGTAAACAGCTTTCTCATCGAGATCTTGGCAGTTCCGGCTAGCACGCTAAAACGCTCAATTTTTCGTCGATGAAAGTGTTGACCTCGAGTTACAGTGGGATGGGTCGTAGAGAAGGATGTTTGCCCGCCACTCCTATGGGAGCGTATGACTTCAAAGAAGGAACCCCTGTCATCCCTCCGTCTATCCAACTGGATTACTCTCTTTTCGGGGCTCAGATGCGACCGATAGGTGTTAAAAAGATCCCGGTCGAAGTCCGTCTCCAGCGACGGAATACTACCATCGCTATAGACAGCGGATATGCGCGTCAACCTCTCCAGCAAATCGCTGACGGATGTTGTCTCGATCAGAGAGTGACTGGACTCGGCATCGCAATCGCCGACGAGCAACTCGGCCGCACTCTGCGCGTGCAGCATTCGCAATTCTCTGTCCTCATGTATTTCAGGGGTTCGGCCATCCGCGAGCATCTGGCAAAAGGTGGCGGTAACGGCGTTGTAAAACGGCCTTCCGTGTTCCCCGAACAGGTTGGGAAGTCTGCAGTCGAAAAATTCAGAGCCGACTTCCGCCGCAGCTGCAGCCAAAATCGATGCTGCCTGCTCCTTTGCAGTTCCGTACGTCGTGCCATTTCCTGCTTGCGTTGAATTAGCAAACACAATCGCTCGCGGTGGGAGTTGACAAGTAGTTATGACGGCCGCGAGCTGCCTGGCGAATAAAATGTTCCCGTCGCGGATCTCTAGGTCAGTCCCTCGATTGACGCCCGCAAGGTGGATGAGGCGATCGGCACCGTCAATGCTTTCTACAGCCTTCGCCAAATCGAACGACGCGCCTAAAGTGACACCAGCCGGCTCCCGGCCGGAGCTCAGGAGCAAGGATCTCGTATGGAACCCTAAGAACCCACCAGAGCCAGTTACGGTCACACGCTTGGCACTCATTATGCTCTCTGCCCTACTCTCTCATTAAGGCCGGCACTCCGCAGTTCGTTGCGAACTTCTGGCAAGGTAAGCAGCAGCTCTTCAATTTCTGGCACAGTAAGCTGGTTAGTGGTGTGGGAGTCGTAATCGTCATAAGCTGACTGCTCGGGGATGCCTTCACTGAAATACAACTTGTAGTTCAGATCCCGGTTATCAGCACGGATCCGGAAGTAATCACCCATGTCCTCTGCGCGAGTTAATTCTTCACGGCTCGCGAGCGCTTCGGATAGCTTCTCTGCATGTCGCGTACCAATCACTTCGACGTCCGGCGTGACTTCAAACAAGTTACAAATGGCTTGGACAAGATCCCCAATTGTTGACGCTGGGGCTTTCTTTACGAACAAGTCCCCCTGAGTTGCATTATGAAAGGCGAAGTCAACGAGGTCAACGGAGTCTGCCAGGGACATCAAGAACCGCGACATACTGGGGTCTGTGACAGTTACCTTCGCGCCTTTCTTAATCTGACGAATAAACAGCGGGATGACGGAGCCTCGCGAGTACATGACGTTCCCGTATCGTACGCAGGAGACGACCGTTTCAGTGTCAGGATTGTTCAATCCGTAAGACTGGGCCACCTTCTCCATGAGAGCCTTACTCATCCCCATCGCGTTGACGGGATAAACCGCTTTGTCCGTACCCAAACAAACCACGGACTTCACGCCATGGGCATCGGCTGCACGAACGACGTTGTCGCTACCGAGAACGTTGGTACGCATGGCTTCCATCGGGAAGAACTCACATGACGGCACTTGCTTTAGTGCGGCTGCATGGAAAATGAAATCTACGTCCCTGGTGGCCCGGTGGATGCTTTCGTAATCCCGGATGTCACCTACGTAGAACTTCAGTCTAGGGTCACCCAACTCATGGCGCATCGCATCCTGTTTAGCCTCATCGCGGCTGAAGATCCTAATCTGCTCCACGTCACTCTGCAATAGTTTTTCGGCAACTGTGTGCCCGAAGGATCCAGTGCCACCGGTGATGAGGAGTTTCTTGCCGGCATAACCATTTCGCATCATAGTAAATATCTCCTGCCGCTGCCGCGTAACACTCGCTTTAGTTGTGGTGAAAGACCACATTGAATTTGTTCACTGTTATCCATGAATTGAACTAGCTAGAAGTTCGGTATTAGCCGCCGGCTTTCAAGGAAGTCTTCAATCGCAGCCCCCACTGCCTGCACCTCTTGCAGAGACAGGGCAGAACCACTAGGCAAAGTTAGTCCCGTCTCGAAGAGTCGTTGTGATGATCCATTTGTTAGGGCGCGCGCTCCCCGAAAGACCGGTTGAAGGTGCATCGGTTTCCATAATGGTCGGCTCTCGATGTTTTGGAGCGCAATGGCCGCACATAATTCGTCCGCACTGAATCCGGCATCATCTGGATCTACCAAAACCGAGGTGAGCCAACAATTGTCGAACTCGTCCCCCACTGCCCCAAAGACTGAAACTCCGGGGACAGATTCAAAAATGCGCTTATAAAATTGACGCACCTCTCGCCGTCGGAGAATCATGTCATCTAGTCGGCGAAGCTGAGCACGTCCAAGCGCCGCCAATAGGTTGCTCAGTCGATAGTTATAACCGACGTCTTGGTGCTCGTAATGAACGACTGGCTGTCGTGCCTGGGTCGCCAAGTATCGTGCGGTGGAAGCCAGCACCGGGTCGTCTGTCAGCAGCATGCCACCGCCAGAAGTAGTCATTATCTTGTTACCGTTGAATGAAAATATGGCAGCCTCGCCCCAAGCACCTGCTGCCTTGCCGCCATGAACAGCACCAAGCGACTCAGCAGCATCAGCGAGCAGAGGGAGTCCGTGCCGAGCCGCAATGGCCGTCAGGGTGGTGTAGTCAACGGCCTTCCCAAGAAGGTCTACAGGAACGATGGCCTTGGCTCGCTCACCACTAGAAGCAAGTGAATCAATCGCTTCCTCGACGAGCGTCGGATCCAAGTTGCCAGTCTCTGGGTCGCAGTCTACGAAGAACGGCTCAGCGCCCGTATATGCAATAGCGTTCGCCGTAGCAGCAAAAGTCATCGTCGATGTAATCACTACATCACCAGGCCCAATTCCTTTAGCCAAAAGTGACAAATGTAGCGCAGCGGTACCTGAACTGAGCGCGACGGCATGCTTTCGGCCGATCCGCTCTGCCATTTCCTCCTCGAACTTTTCCACGTCAGGTCCGAGAGGAGCAATCCAACCCGAGCGTATGGCGCTGAGTACGTACTCTTCCTCCAACAGTCCTACGTCTGGAGAGGACATAAATATTCGTTCAGTCATTTTCATTCCCCAATGAAGTGGCGAGATACGGCTTGTGTGCGTTTACGCCTGGTGCGCAGGCCTGTTCCCAGACCTCGTAGTCAAGTTCTTCGGGCATCAGTGGAGGTACGGCGGTGTGAGTAATCTGCGGGTGGAATGGCCGTTCATCCGACTCGGTCACTCCCAACAGCTCCTCATGGAGTTTCTCTCCTTCGCGGAGGCCAGTGAATACGATCTCAATTTGCCTCCGCGACATGGCAATCATTCGTTGAGCTACGTCCAATATGCGAACGGGTCGACCCATGTCGAGAATCAAGGCTTCGCCCGGCCGACCAATAGCACCGGCTTGAATCACAAGCTGGCATGCCTCCGGAATTGTCATGAAATATCGAGTGACGGCAGCATCCGTCACGGTTACAGGACCACCGGCTTCAATCTGTGCAATGAACGTGGGTAACATGGATCCTCGGCTTCCGATAACGTTTCCAAAACGAACGGATAGGTAAGTCTCCCCCGTCTGCATAGCCGCCCAAGAGGTGAGGCGTTCCGCAACCCGCTTTGAATGTCCTAGGACACTCATTGGGTTTGCCGCCTTGTCTGTGGAGATATTAATAAAAGTCTTAACGCCCGATCGGCAAGCAGCTGACAATACGTTTAGAGTGCCGAGCACGTTGGTTTTCCATGCTTCTTCGGGATACTGCTCCAACATCGGGAGGTGTTTGAGGGCGGCAGCGTGAAAGACAACCTCAGGCTGCCGACGTCTGAAAATGTCATCCAGGCTGTCCGCGTCTCTGATGTCCGCGAGTACAACGTCGTCACTGTCGAGGAGGCCGTGGCCCGAGACCGACATCTGCACTCCGTGAAGACCTGATTCGTCCCTGTCCAGCATTATTAGTTCCCGGGGCGAAAATTTCACCAGTTGACGGCAAAGCTCAGCTCCGATCGAACCACCTGCGCCGGTTACGAGGACTCTCTTCCCAGCTACGTATCCCGCAATGGACTCGACTTCAGTGTTGACTGGATGCCGCCCGATGATGTCTTCGATCGCCACGTCCCGCAGGTCGCCAAGTTTCATCCCACCATCGAGGATTTCGTTCAGTAGTGGCAGGACCATCATTCGAAGGCCAGCCCGGTCCGCTTTGTCGGATACGTCTCGGATAAAGTCTGCGTCTGCCTGTGCAATGCAGAGAACCAGCGCAACGGCTTGGGCTTTTCGGGCAACTTCTACCAAGTCGTCAACGGTCCCCCGAACCGGAACATTGGAGAGCCTAAGGTGGCGCTTGTGCGGGTCATCGTCGATTAAGGCGACCGGTACATACGGGGACGAAGGATCCGTCAGCATACGCCGGACCAGATAGGAACCAGTCTGCCCAGCGCCATAAATAAGTGTGCGTTGAGCAGCGTCGCTTGGCTTGGCCTTCCGTTCCGATGCAAGTCGGCGCAGGTACCGGCTGCCGCCCATCAAGACAAAGGCAACTGGCAGCGCGACCAGCGGCGTACTCCTGGGCAGTCCATGCGATGAAAGTACAAAAAGAGTCACGGCGAAAAGAACGGCAGACACCGTTAAAACCGTTCCCAATAGGGTTTGAGCCTCATGAAAGGCTCCGAACTCATGGCGCCCGCGATACAGTGCCAGCCCCCACCCTGCCAGGGCCTGCACGACAATCGCCAAAATGGCCAGCAGTCCTACAGCCCACCAGGTGACCTGCGCGACAGCAAAATCGTATCTAAACAGCACAGCAAACGTAATCGCAATTACCCATGCCTCGGCGTCAACCGCGTATTGAAGAATACGATAGGCCCAGCGCTCAGCAATTCCGTCGTCTGCGTGACGGCGCGCGGCCGCGTTTGACGTACTCATCAACTTTCCCCCACAACTATGCTTCTGACACGCACCGATGGCGTTTAAGTCAGCCCGAGCCCGCTTCAGCCTCCCATAGGGGATGGCTAGTTCGCGGTCGTCCCGCCGAAAAACGGAACCTCATGCTGGATTATTAAAGCACCTCTGAAGCCCTTGATCGGCACACATCCGTTTTGCGGCTTCACACTCATACCCAACGCCTGGCTGGGCAGGGTTGAGCTTGCCTTAAGAAGCGGAAGGCAGCGGCTTCGCACTACGACACAGTACCCCGTTACACGTCCGTCAGATCGTTCGCACTTCGCATCGATCGAGTGGGAAGGCGGAGAGTTTCGTTCAGTCTTGGCAACGCACACCGCAAAACTCTGGCAGGTAGTATGGACGAGATTCTGCCAAAAACCACCTCCGGAAGGGGCTCGATTTTGGAGCTTAAGGACTACCTTCGCATTCTCCGGCGAAACTGGGTTCTGATCGTCGCATGCACACTTCTCGGGGTCGTGGGCGCCGGAACCGCATCGCTGCTAGTCAAGCCGACCTATATATCGGAAACAAAGCTTTTTGTAGCACTGCAGAATTCGAGCTCGGTCTCGGAACTGCAACAAGGTAACGTCTTCTCGCAGGCACGAGTTGAGTCGTACGTCAAAACCGCGCGTACACCTCTAGTTCTTCAGCCAGTAATTGACAGCCTAGGGTTGAACACAGATCCCCAAGCGCTGGCACGGAAAATCGTTGCGAGCTCCGACGAGAAAACTGTGCTCATCACCATATCCGTCGAAGACGAGTCAGCTGTTCAGGCTGCAGCCATTGCTCAGGCAGTTGGAAGCAGCCTAGTAAATGTCGTAGATGAATTGGAACGGCCTTCAAGCGATGCTCCCTCACCTGTGCGGTTGTCTATAGTCGCTCCAGCGACTGCACCGTCCTCACCTGCATCACCGAACTTGCGCTTGAACTTGCTTATGGGATTGGCCTTCGGGCTACTGACTGGCATCGGATTGGCTGTTCTAAGGGCCCTCCTGGACACCCGGATCCGAGGCGAAGAGGATCTTCGAAGGATCACAAATAGCGCTCTACTAGGAGGCATCAGCTTCGACGCTGACGCTACAAAAAAGCCGCTACTCACCCAAGCCTCCCCTCATAGCCCCCGCGCCGAGTCATTTCGACAGCTCCGGACCAATCTGCAGTTCGCTCATGTGAGCCATGCCTCGAAGGCGGTCCTCGTAACTTCTTCTTTGCCAGGGGAAGGCAAGAGCACGACTGCAACCAATCTCGCGATAGCACTTGCACAGGCCGGCCAGACGGTTGCACTTGTCGACGCTGATCTTCGACGACCAATGGTTGCGGAGTACCTAGGCTTGGAGCGGAATGCGGGACTCACTACCGCGTTGATCGGCCAGGCAGACATTAATGACCTCCTGCAGCAATGGGGAAACGACAATCTATACGTGCTTGCGGCAGGTCAAATCCCGCCGAACCCGAGCGAGCTGCTAGGCACCGACAGAATGAAGCAACTCATAGTGGGATTGGAAGACAGCTTTGATGCGGTGATTATTGATGCGCCGCCGCTGCTTCCCGTCACCGACGCTGCGGTTCTGGCACAGCAAGTGGGCGGTGTGGTCCTTGTGGTCGGCGCCCAGAAGGTAAGAAGCACCGATCTAGAGAAATCTTTGGCTGCACTCGAGTTAATAGATGGCGACTTGCTTGGCGTGGTTCTCAACCGATTGCCGGCTAAAGGTCCGGACTCCTATGCCTACAGCTACTACGGGAACGATAGCGACAAAAGCGGTTCAAGGAGTCAGAGCCTGATGACCGCACGAGGTCCGCGCAAAGACTCAAGTACAGAATTTGATCGCATCTTACGGGGTGGAGAGTTTGTTCCACACCGGGCACGCAAAGAGGCGGATAGGAATCGCAGTGCCCGCTGATGAGAAGGGCACCCCGCATGGTTCACAAGGCTCTGACTCGACACCCGCATTAAATGTAAACGTGAGTCGATCAGGCCCTGTGACAGTCGGCGTTGGAAACTCGCGTATCTCCCGTCGTGGGCTTAGAAATATTGCTGTCGCTGGAGGCGCAACGCTGACACTTTGCATAATTGCTACAGGGTGGCTGGCCCACAAGGGTTTGGTCATTCGCGACAATCTGTCGGCAGCCAGCAATATGACAAGTCAGTTTCGAAGAGAACTTGTTTCCAACGACCCGTCGCGAGCTGTCGAGACTCTCGACAAAATTCGCACCAAGGTTAGCGCAGCAAAGGATGCTGCCTCTGATCCGCTCTGGACAATGGGACGCTGGCTACCCTTCGTCGGTCCAAACTTTGCGGCCGTGACTGAGGTCGCTCTGTCAGTGGATGACGTCGTTAACACGGCGGCAGAACCACTACTACATGTAGCTCTGTCTGACGGCTGGGCCGCATTTGCACCGGTTGACGGCAGGTTCGACCTGAAACATCTCGAGGAGATGTCACCGAGGGTTGTAACCGCATCAAACACGGTTGATCTGACGTACGCGCGCTTGAAGTCTATAGACCAGTCACTGCTCTTGGCCCAGGTTCGGCAACCCCTGACGGAAGCGACTGCTGCCCTCGGCGAAGTCCGTGGTGGCCTTCGTGTCGTGGCAGACACGTCAAGAATTCTCCCCGACATGATGGGCAACGACGGACCGCGGAACTTTCTGGTACTCGTACAAAATAATGCTGAAGTCCGTGCCACCGGGGGATTGCCAGGCGCATTAGCAGTTCTCCGAGTTGAAGATGGCAAGATAGCTCTCGTCGCCCAGTCCAGTGGCTCAGCTATGGGCAAGTTCAACCCGTCGGTTCCTGTCGACAAGGAGCAGACCCGTATTTACACGGAGCGGCTGGGAACATACATAAGCGATGTGAACCTTACACCGGACTTTCCCACCGCGGCTCGTTCTGCTAAGACGATGTGGGAACAACGCCATCACGATGTAATTGATGGAGTTATTGCACTCGACCCTGTCGTCCTGTCGCACATACTCGAAGCTGGCGGTCCGATCGCCATTACCGCTGGTGCCGACGGGCAAGGCCTCCCGGCAACTCTCACGAAAGATAACGTCGTTGCTACGCTTCTTTCAGACGTATACACAAATCTTCCGAGTAACGATTTGCAGGACACTTATTTTGCCGCCGTGTCCCAAAAGGTTTTTGAAAAAGTAGCCTCAGGAAACATCCCTGTTGAAAATTTATTAACGTCGTTCAAAAAGAGTATTGAGGAGAACAGACTCTATATTTGGAGTGCACGCAAGGAAGAGCAGGACGTACTGGGTTCCACAGATGTCGGTGGCTCTGTAGCAGGCAGGAACTCCGGCGGTGCATCCTACGGCGTCTACTTCAATGATGGAACGGGCGCAAAGATGGACTACTTCGTGCACCGAAAGATAGAGCTTGTGCAAGCCTGCCAGCTCGAGGGCGGTGCCACGGGCAAGGTCCGGGTCACGCTGAAGAACACCGTTGCCGCAAATGCTGCGAGCTCGCTTCCGTGGTCCGTGACTGGAGGCGGAGCTTACGGAACCCCCCCAGGAAAGATCGCCACCAACGTCGTCGTCTACGGACCATCACAAGCGCAAATTGAGGGAGCGTTTATGAACGGCATAAAGACACCGGTTGGTTCCTTTATTCATGCCCAGCGCCCGGTCGGGGTCGTAAGAACCCTCCTGGCACCCGGCCAGTCAACAACCGTGGAGTTCGATTTCTCAAAGATCGTGCAAGATGAGGAGCCCACGTTGCGGGTTACACCAACCACTCAAGACCCGGTCGGCCTGATTAGTATCGTCGAAAGTGACGAACATTGTAACGAGAAGTAACCAATATATGGACGGAACTTCCAGTTGGAATCGCCGCTCTTTCACTGATAGTCTTAGTTGCGGGTCGGCCGCTGTCTCACGTGCCGAGAATGCTTCATCCGCATAAAGGCCTAACCATACAACTCTTCCGGGGGGAACTATCCATGAAAAAGACCCTTGCTATTTTGGCCATCGCGGCCTCGCTTGCTGGCGCCGGTGTTACGGCTGCGAACGCATATGTGACACCAGAAACAGCCACTGTTTCTGACCCTGTAGTAGCTCCAGGCGAAACGTTCATTTTCAGTGGGTCCGGAATGAATTCCAACGAACGCGTCGACGTCGTTGCCTCGAACGAGGGTGGTCCCGCTGCTGCTGGAGGATCCACCGGAATCGGAGCGGCGAGCGTGCCGACCGGTGTGATTGTGCTTTCTGCTGTTGTCAACCTCTCCACGACAGCTGACGCAAGTGGTCGCTTCTCCGTTCCTGTGGCACTGACGGAGCCCGGAACATACACCGTAACGGGCACCGGTGCCACGTCGGGAACTCGGGTGTCAGCAGTTGTTACCGTTACTGCCACGGGTGACCTTGGCGGAGGCACGGGCACGGGCACCGGCACGGGCTTGGCAAACACAGGCGGAGACGCCTTGGCTAACACAGGCACTGATGCAAGCCTTTTGCTTTGGGGTGCCGCAGGTATCGCCGCTTTGGGTCTTGGCGCCGGCGGCGTAATCCTGGCTCGTCGTCGCGTAAAGCTCGAAGCATAGGACCAGAACTTATCGCCGTAGGGGTCGGGATCCGTGGATCCCGACCCCTACTGTTTCTCTAACATGTTGTCTTAGCACTGCATGTGTCAGTCGAGCCGTTGTGCTGGCCTGATCGATTGAAAAATTCAGCGTTATGCCTGGCAGTTGCTGGCAACGTAACGCGCTTAGTACTAATCAACCCTTAGGGCTCTGAAATTACGCTTTGGGAGCGACAATGCGCATTTCCGTTATTGGATGCGGGTACCTCGGTGCCGTACACGCAGCAGCAATGGCAAAATTGGGCCATGACGTCATTGGAGTCGACAGTGACCTGCGGAAAATCGAGGAACTTCAAGCGGGTCGCGCACCCTTCTTCGAGCCCGGACTGCCTGAGCTGCTCGAGGAGGCCCAAGCTTCAGGCCGTCTGAGTTTCACATCGGAAATGTCTGCCGTCTCCACGGCAGCACTTCACTTCGTCTGTGTTGGGACACCACAGCGCAGAGGCGAAAATGCAGCAGACCTGACGTATGTGAACGCGGCTTTCAGTGACCTGACTCCCTACTTGTCAGAGGGGGCCATCGTAGTCGGTAAATCAACTGTTCCTGTCGGTACTGCCGGCCGTTTGGCCGCATCGCTTGCGGAAGCGGCTCCGCATGCAACAGTTGCATGGAACCCTGAATTTCTTCGTGAAGGCCATGCGGTCAGTGACACGCTCAACCCTGATCGATTCGTTTATGGCGTCCCGGCCGGGCACCAAGGGCTAGCAGCTGTGTCTGCCTTGGATGAAGTCTACTCTGCATCGCTGGCTGGCGGCACGCCACGGGTTGTAGTTGACTACGCAACAGCTGAGCTTGTGAAAACTGCAGCGAATTCTTTCCTAGCTACCAAAATTTCGTTCATCAACGCCATGGCAGAGTTGTGCGAAGCTTCGGGAGCCGACGTCACACTGCTCGCCGATGCAATCGGAATGGATGAACGCATCGGCCGTAAGTTTCTCAATGCAGGAGTTGGCTTCGGCGGTGGGTGTCTTCCCAAGGATATTCGAGCTTTCATGGCTCGCGCCGGCGAGTTGGGGGCCGACCAGGCGCTGACGTTCCTGAGGGAAGTGGACGCAATTAATATGCGCCGGCGCTCGCGCGTAGTCGAGTTAACCCGAGCCCTTCTTGACGGGACGCTGATTGGGAAACGAATAACGGTCCTAGGAGCCGCGTTCAAGCCCGAAAGTGATGACGTTCGCGATTCACCTGCATTGAGTGTTGCGGCCCAACTCCAATTACAGGGTGCGACCGTCACTGTAACGGATCCACAGGCACTCAAAAACGCCGCTCAGCGCTTTCCCGAGTTAGTCTTCGAGCAAGATACCGAGCTCGCGCTGACTAATGCTGAGGCGGTTTTGCTCCTGACGGAGTGGCGTGAATACCGGGATCTTGACCCAATTGCTGTTGGAGGTGTTGTTAAAGAGAAAGTGATCTTGGACGGGCGCAACATACTCCAACCAACCATATGGCGGGAAGCTGGGTGGACCTACAAAGGCATTGGCCGTCCCTGATCGACGCCAACAGCTCCCCATTGACTTCAATCACGTCCCTTAACGCTAGTCCTGCGACTCATCCAGGACTTCCATGCCAGCTGTCAGCACTAACTCTCAACGGAGCCAAGCCAGAGCTGCTCATCACTTGGGGTGTGCATAGGAATCGGCGCCGGCGGCTCTGGCCTCATGGTCGAGCCTGGTCGCCCTTCAGCTCCAGTGTTTGCTCAAAGCCTATCGAAAATGGTCCTCCAGTAGCCGCTTTGTACCTCAGGTCATCATCAGCACGTTGCTCCTGCCCGCGTTGATCTCCTCCTCGGCCACGTACTGGATGGGTGGCGCACCACCATCGGCAGCGACTTACGCAACGCTGTCCTGGCGGTCGGACATGCATGTCCAAACCGGCGGCCTGAACAACTGTTTGGCGAACTATTACCCAGATCATGAACGACCTGACAATTGACGTGCGGAAAGCGAAATTCTGCGTGCAGATTTCGGCACGTGAAGGGGCTCCCGTAGCGTTTTCCTCATGGGGAAATGGAGGCGAACCGACGTTGCGGGATCTGCGCGTGCCCTGTTGACTCTGTACCTGGCCGCCCTTGCGTTCGTGGCGTTCTGGCCCAGCCCGGTGGATCGGCCGATCGCCGGCCGCCTTCAGGTGCTGCTGTATGCCCTCCACCGGGTTGGTGTGCCCGAGCTCATCAACTACAACTTCGTGGAATTCGCGTCCAACATTTTGATGTTCGCGCCGATTGGTGCCCTCGCAGCTTTGGCGTTCCCGGCGTTTCATCGGGGGCAGATCGTTCTGAGCGCATTCTTGGCTTCCTGCTGTATGGAGCTGGGACAGAGACTCTTCCTGCGCGACAGGTTTCCGAGCGCTATGGACATCGTGGCCAATACGGCTGGGGCCTTGCTGGGGGTTTGGGTGCTGGGGGTCGTTGAGCAGTGGGTCCGGGACGGCGGTTTCGACAGGGTCAGGCGGCGCTGATTTCGACAGGCTGATTTCGATACGCTCAATCAGCTTCGGCCTCGAATACGGTGAGTACTCAACCCAGCGCCGGCGGCAAAAACAGGTATCCGCCACTCTGGGGCGCCGCAAGCGTGCACTCTACTTTGAGTGAATGAAGTTTGAAATCCGCCAGTTCATCCGCCGATTCATCGAGCGGAACATCATTGCCGATGACCCGGCGCCCCAGCGGTCCTGGCTCGGCCAGCAGGACATGCCCCACCAGGAGCGCCGCGCGGACGTTCCCCTTTCCGGGCTGCCCGTTGCTCCACTGGCCCCGCTGCCCGGACGGCACAGCGGGCAACCACATCTGGTCCCCTTTGGCCGGATCAGGGCACATCGTGGAGCACCTGTCCATCGCGCCGCCGGCTCACCCGATGTGAAGTGAAGGATTTGAGCCGGCGTTGCGGTCCCATGCCACAAAACATTTGATTTGAGTTCTCTTATGTAAAAGACACTCCCCGGTAACCAGCGGCGAATCATCGGAGGGAAATAACAATCAGGGGGAAACAGTATGTTGCCGACGGCAGACGACGGTGTTGGGGTGCGCGGTAACACCCGCAACACCACCTCCGAAAGCAAGCCGCTGGTTTCGGACTTTGACCACGTACCACTCGTTGGGCGTGACCGGATCGTTGACAGAATCGCGGAAGCCGTCGGGCCAGGTGCCCGAGGGGTTTTGCTGGCCGGCGATCCCGGCACAGGGAAGACCGCTCTGCTGGAGCATCTCCGCCGAACGCTCAGCCACGAGCTGTACCTGGTGCAGGTGCGCGGCAGCAGCATCGGCGCACGGACCGCGAATGGTGCCCTGCGGTTCCTGCTCGATGCCGCGGAAGGCGACGAGCCGAAACATCCCGTGTTCGTTTTTCAGAAGCTGTCACAGCTGCTGCACTCGCGTTCCCAGGGCAGGCCGGTGATCCTGCTGGTTGACAACGCGCATCTGCTTGATGCCCAGGCCGCCGCGGTTATCGGACTGCTGGCCAGAAGCGGGCAGGCCCGGCTCGTCGCTGCCTGCAACGGCATCTCCACGCTATCCGGGGATCTTGTGGGTCTCTGGAAAGACGGACTCCTTGATCTTCAGGAAATCGGACCATTCACGCCGGCTGATGCTGAAGCGTGGATTGCAGCTGCCCTCAACGCGAACGTGTCCCAGCTCGCGGTAAGGGCCCTCTGGGACCACAGTGGCGGGAACCCGCTCATCCTGCGGACGCTAGTCGCGGAACAGATCCGGGCGGGAACCCTCCTGAACAGGGACGGCACGTTCGTTCTTGCCGCTGCCGTCGTCCTGGACGGCCAGCCACTGTCCGACGTCGTGCGAGCACGGTTGAGTAGGCTGTCCGTCGGGGAGCGCAACGTGCTTGAGCTCCTGGCTTTGTCAGGCGGGCTGTCCCCGGAAATGCTGAGGGGCGTCGCAGCGCCGGGCGATGTCGATTCCCTCCTGGAACGCGGACTCGCCGACCGCATGCCTACCCGGGCTCTCATCAGGGTGAAGAACCCCGTGGTGGCCGAGGTGGTCCGCCGGGAGGTCCCTCCCGGGCGGAGCATGCAACTCCAGAGACTGCTGGACAATTCATTGGACCTCTCCGCTGCTGCGCCGGTCCGGATCAGGGCCTACGCTTCCTGGAAGCTGAACTCCGGTTTGGCACTTGAACCTGAACTTGCGCTTCGGGCTGCCGAAGCGGCGAACCGGAGCGGGGACGGCGAATCAGCCTTGCAGTTCCTTAGGGCTCTTACTGACCGTCGCCTGAACCACAGGGCGGTCCTGGGCGAAGCTTTCGCGCTCCTGCAGCTGAACCGGCCAGCTGAGGCGGACGAAGTACTGGATGCCTTCAGTCGCGGCCCCTTGAAGCTCCTGCCTGTCACCTCAATGGCGGAATTTTTGTTGGAACGCGCCTCGCTGGCCTGCACACAAAAGGACGCTCCTGCTGAGGCGGACACCCATTTGCAGGAGCTTTGCTCACGGCTCGGCCGGAGTGAACTGCTCCAGTCTGTAGCACCGGAAATATTGTGCAGCCTCAAGGATCGGCTGACGCTCGCGGTAGCCACCGTGTGCAGCTATCAGGGCCGATACACCGAGTCCATTCCCGCCCTGACTAGCCTGTACGTGAACGGACGCGGCGCATCTGAGGAACTCAGACTGCGGGCCGGGGGCTTGCTGTCCGAGGCACTGGCGATGATCGGCAGGCAGGATGACGCCGTCCGGGTGGCGGAAGAAGTCACCGAAAAGATGAGCGTTGCAGAGGTTCCCGAACGTTTGCACGCCGAATTGCGGCAGCGCTTCATGGTCGTGTACCTGACGGCCGGCATGTGGAGCAGCTGCGCGGAGGTCATGAGCTACAGTCCCCGCCTGCGGACAACACCGGGACTGTGGCTGCACGAGCTTGATGTCCTGGGCAGCGGGCTGATGCCCTCGTACGAGGGCAGGGCAGACCATGCTCTCCAAGTGCTCCACCCCGCCATCGTCCAGCTTCGGTGCCTGGGCCAGGACGCCGCACTCGGGGTGGCACTGGCGGCGGCCGCCTACGCGCATGCAGTCCAGGGAAGCCTCACAGCGTCCAGGGAGTGCCTGCAGGAACTGAAGATTTTGCCCTTGAGGAATGCCTGGACTTTCCGTGGACCAGTTGAATATTTCGCCACCCTTGCCGTTGCTGTTGCGGCGCCCGGCCCAGAGTCCATGGCCGGTTTGCTGCGGCATGCCGATCAGGAACACCTGGACGGCCGGGTCTCATACGAGCTGTTTTACCTGAACGCCGCCGTGCGGCTGGGTGAACTGGCTGCTGCTCCCCGATTGCTGGCTGTAGCGCGTCGCTGCCAGGGGGCTTTCGCTGAAGCGTCCAGAATTCTGGCCACCGGCATCATGGCCGAGAACCCCGAGCTCCTTCTGGCGGCCGGAGAGCTGGCTAAGGACTTTGGCAACGAACGCTTCTGCCGGGATGCCGCCCTCGCTGCCCACGACGTCGCCGTCCGCACCACAAACAGGACCGCGGCGCGGCGCGCACTCAATGTGGCGGCCGAGAGCGAGCGAAAACTGAACGCGGAGTCTCCGAACCTCACAGCAGCCGGAAGGCTGGACTGTCTCACCGTTCGTGAGCGGGAAATTGTCCGGATGGTGGCTGGCGGGGCAAGCAACCGGGAGATTGCCCAGCAACTGCATGTTTCCGTGCGCACAGTGGAAGGCCATCTGTACCAGACTTACATGAAACTCCAGATCTCGGGCCGGGATTCCCTCTACCAGGTGCACCAGGAAGCTGCGCGTGCCGGCGCGGGTGGTTGAGTGATGACCATGCTCAGTCTGGTGGGCCGGTCCGCCGCCATCGAGTCTGTGATCGCGAGTGTGACTGAACCCGCCCGCTGCGGCTCCCTGGTCATCGGCGAAACCGGAATGGGCAAGACGGCCGTGGCTCAGGCGGTCGCCAACGCCCTCAGTGCAGAGCGGCCGGTATTCCGCATAAGCGGTACGCCCGCCCTGTCAAAGATGCCGTTCAATGTGCTGGCACCGTTCCTGGGGGGCCTGGAAGCCGGCAGGGAACCAACCCAAGAGGAGGTTTTCCGGGCAGTTTGCGGCTACTTTCGGGGCCAGCGGACAGAGTTCGGCCAAATACCCCTCATTCTCGTTGACGACGCTCACGACGTGGACGCGGACTCACGGGCTATCCTCGCCCGCGTGGTGGTCACTGACACTGCCCGGATCGTAGCTCTCTCGCCCCGCTCATCCATGCCGCTTGAGTTCATGGAACTGTGGACGGACGGATTCCTGGGCCGCTGCGACCTCCATCCGCTGACACCTGATGAAATCCACAGCCTCTGTGAGACATGGCTTCAGGGAAAGGTACTGCGGAGCGTCAGTGCCCTGCTTGCTGAGATTTCGAAGGGCAACCCCCTGTTTGTCCAGGCCCTGCTGAGACATAGCCGTGCGGACGGGAGCCTGTTCGAGCGCAACGGCGTCTGGCTTCTGGCCACGGCTCCATCCTCCGAACTTCCGTTTCTTGAACGGCTGAGAAGCGAACTGAGGCGTCTGTGCAGTGACGAATTTGAGGTCCTGGAAGCCGTAGCCCTGGCGGAGCCCCTGCCCGTGGACGTCCTCATACGCGCAGGCATGGGGAACGTGCTGGACGATCTGAGACTGCAGGAACTGATCACAGTCTCGGCAGACGTCCCCCGGTCCGTGCTTCTTGCCAATCCGCTCTACTCGGAGGTGCTCCGCAGAACGGTGCCGCCCGCCCGCAGTTCCGAATTGAGGCAAAAGTATGGAGAACCGGCAGAGGACATGCCGAATGACCGGCTGATCCGTCACGTCACGTGGGCTCTGGACTGCGGCGCTCCGCTTTCCGACGATGTGCTGATCCGGGCTGCCCGCGCAGGCAACGAAGAGTTCGACTTTGAGTTTTCGCTGAGGGCCGCGGCCGCTGTGCAGGGCGCCGACCGTCGGGATGAGAATCTGCTGGAGACGGCCATCGCACACACGCACCTGGGGCATCATCTCGTGGCCCGGGACCGGCTGGAGCACGTCCTGCACGAGTCAATAAACCTGCCAGTCTTGGCCAGGGCGGCGCTCTGGATCTGCCGCATGCGGATGCCGGGTAGCGACTCCGGGCAGCCGCGCAGGCGGAGTATCTTGCTGCAGGGCACCGCCGAGAGAATTGCCGGGCTTCGCACCGGCGGGGCGGGTGACAGTGAAATTGACGTCCTAACGGGCCTGATGGACCTCCTTCACCACATGGCGGAGGGCAAGTCGCAGCAGGTGGAGGAAGCGCTGGCCAGAATGGCCTGGCAAACGCCCGGAACCGACGTCCGAACGCGGGCTGCCTCCCTCACCCTTCTTGGTAACCTGCTCAATGAGTCCGGACGCTTTACCGCCGGCCGCACCGCCACGTCGTCGGCCCTCAGCCTGGTCGAGGACAATCCAGCGGAACTGCGAATGGAATTCGACTATGTCTTCTTCCATCACGTCACCGGTCTTGTCCTGGGAGGCAGCTGGGGAGAAGCGGCGGCCCGCCTGGCAGACTACCGGCGGATCTGCTCCCGGAACCTGATCTACTCTGGCGCGGTGCTCCAGCTGCTTGAAGGGATCCTTGCCGTCCGGCAGGGCCAGGTGTATTCGGGACTTGAACAGCTCCACCCGGCGCTCGAGGGCATCCGGCTTGGACGATACTCCGAATTTCTGCCCTTCGGACTGGGAACGATGGCCTACGCAGCCGCGCTCAGCGGCAAGCCAGCCTTGGTTGATGAGTGCATTGAGTCTTTTCCCCGGGAAAGCCCCTGCAACGATAAGGGCCTCTATCTTGTGGGGGAAGCATACTCGTTGGCTGCCATGGCGGTCATCGGAAGAGGGGACGATGCCGTTCAGCAGCTTGCCAAACTTGCCCGGCAGGCGAATGCCGACGGCTTGCTGGCCGTGGAACGGGAAGCCCTGGCCCTGGCAGTATGCACCGGCGACGCCGGCTCCGCAGACCGGCTGGCCGAGCTGACAGCGATGCTGGAAGGGCCGATGTCCGAAGTTCTCCGCCGCTATTCCTGTGCCATCAAGACGCACGACCCCGAAGCCATGGCCGAAACAGCCGAGAGCGCACGGCGCGCAGGGTTGCACCTGCTGGCCGTGAGCAGCATGGAACAGGCTGTCGCAATGCTTAGTGCAGACGCCGACCGCGCCCAACGCAGCGAGGCACAGATGCTGCTGCGGCACTACAGGTCGCTGCTGGATGGACCTGTAGTGCTCAGCAGCCATGAATCATCCCGCGCCAGCCGTTTAACGCCACGCGAGCAGGAGATCGTGGAGCTGGTGCAGGGTGGCCGGTGCACCCGTGACATCGCCCGCACTCTTTCTCTGTCCGTGCGGACCGTGGAAGGCCATCTCTACAGGATCTTCGCCAAACTTGGCGTGAGCAGCCGGGCGGACCTTCTGGTTCTGGACGCCTGGCCGCGCCTTGCACAGGACGATTCGCCCTCCGCACGGGGTCGGTAAGCAAGCAAGTAGTGATCGTTCCCCAGTGAGTATGGCCTCCCAACACCTCGAGTAGCCGACGCCGGAATCAGAGTCTTGCCTACTCGTGCAGCGCTGGACACTGAATTTTAGGCTCGAGGCATTCAAGGAGGGTAACGCAGTGAAAACCCTGGTTATTGGTGCAAACGGATTTGTCGGTCGAAGCTTCTGCCGCGTCCTGGGGCCGGAACACGAGGTGATTGTGGGCGCGCGGGCACAGGGAGAAGGCCGAGGCAGGTCCCAGTATGTCGATCTGCTGCAGCCATCATCAATCGCTGCCGCCCTTGCCCATGTTCAGCCCGACGTCATCATCAACTGCGCGGGGGTCATGACCGCGGACGGGACCGCAACGAATACTGCAATGACAGGAAACCTGCTCCACGAAGTCCTGAAGTCCGGGCGTGATCTGCACAGTGTGGTGGTCTGCGGGTCCGCGTCGGTCTATGGCTCCGTTGAGCCGGACGAGCTTCCGGTGCACGAGTCGAACCAGTTGCGGGCGGTCAGCGTCTATGGACGGGACAAAGTAGGTGAGGAGTGCATCGGACGTCTCTACCGCTACAGCTTCGGCATACCTGTGGTGACCGCCCGGATTTTCAATCCCATAGGTGCGGGCATGCCGGGACGGCAATTGCTGCCCAGCATTTGCCGCCAGCTACAGCAGTGGAAGGCAGGCCGCAGGGAGCGCCTGGAAGTAACCCGGCTGGATGCCGCACGCGATTACTTTTCCGCAGTTGACGTCGCCCGGGGACTGGCTGCCCTTGCTTACGGCCAGCCGCGCGAATTCGCCTACAACATCGGCTCAGGAAAGAGAACCTCGAACGGAGCCCTCCTTCAACGCCTCTTCACGCTTGCGGGACTGGACTGCGCTCCCCCGGTCCGGCAGTCCAGCAGCACCCCTCAACTACCCCTCGCGAGCCAGGCAGCCACACAAGCCATCAACTCCGAATTCGGGTGGACACCTGAAGCAGCACTCGACGACAGCATCTTGGAGGTGCTCGATGAAACAGTCCGATAACCACATGCCCCTCCCTGTGCCGGGAATGTTGGAACGGGAAGTGGCATGACTGACGGCAGGCCCGCTGCCACTGTCCGGTTGAGGGATCTGGCTGGCCAGGTGGCGCGGCGCTGGATGCTGGTGGTGTCCAGCATCGCCCTTGCTACCGGTGCCTGCCTTGGGGCCAGCACTTTCGTGCAGAAGGAATACACTGCGGTGGCGTCCCTTGCCGTATCCCCGCTAACCACCAATCCGTTCTCGTCCGCCGCGGTCAATCAGCAGATCAACATCGTGACCGAGCGCGCCATCCTGGAATCCAGCGAAGTTGCACGGATGGCATCCAAAAAACTTGGGCCGGGCACCGCCGCGCCCCACCTCCTGCTCAACCAGGTTGACGTGGCAGCACCCTCGGGCTCACAGGTGCTCGAGGTCAGTGTCACGGCACCGGATCCGCAGGAGGCGGCGGACTACGCCAATGCGATGGCGGCAGCTTACCTCCAGTTCCGTGCCGAAGGGGCTGCCGCGGTGGCCTCCGGGTACGTGAAGGCTTTTGACCGGGAGATCGGCCAGCTCACGGCCATCAAGAATCCCACGCCCGGCCAGGCACAGCAACTGTCCGATGCCGTCCAGCAGCGGCAGAACTTCATCCTTGTCGCAGACAGCCCGGGACGGATCATCGGCGTCGCCCACGCACCCTCTGACCCATCCTCATTGGGCCAACGCACTTTCCTCATCGCCGGGCTGGCCGGAGGGCTCCTCCTGGGAATCGTTGCCGCCCTCCTGCGGGAGCGCCTCGACACGAGGGTCCGGACAAGCAGGAGGCTCAGCGAAGCTTGCGCCGTGCCTGCCTTGAAGGTGGCAGAAGAGGGCGACGCCGAAGGGATGCGCTGGGTGCTCCGGCAACTCAGGGCGGCTCCCGCTGAAAGCCCGGGCGGCCCGATGATCGTCAGCACGATGCCCGTTACGGGCAAAGGCCGGTCCCCGCGGGGCTTCGTCAACGGACTGGCCGAGGTGGCGCGCACGGCCGGGCTCGCCATCCTGGTGCTGCGGCCGGCGGACATCGATCCTGCAAAGGTGGACCAGGGCTGGCCGGGCGGGATGCCTGACACCTGGGCCCATCTGGATCTTGTCATTCTGGAGTCCGACCACCGGCTCAAAGGTGCGCGCCGTGCACGCCTTGCCGACCACCTCGACGCGGCGGTGGTGCTCGCCACTGCCAAGAGCAGCCTGAAGGACCTGCGGCATCTGCATTCCGATCTGGGCGAGAGCAAGGCCCGGCGGGTTCCCGTGCTGCTGGGGAAAAGATTCAACGACGGCGGGACCCAGGACCGTGAGACGGGCTCGCTCATCACTCTTCCCACCCCGACGACGGCGGATGAGGAAGCTGCCGAAAGAAAGGAACCAGCGTGAAAATTCTCTTTGTGACATCGCCCGGAGGGCATTTAGGGCAGATCATTCCCCTCCAAGACTGGTGGAAGGAGCACAGCCGCTCCTGGGTCACCTTCAAGCAGACCGACGCCGAAAGGGCACTTTCGGAGGAGGATGTGACGTGGGCCTTTTTCCCCACAACGCGGAACATACCGAACGCCCTGCGGAACCTGCGCCTTGCCCTTCCCACCCTGCGCCGGATCAAGCCTGACGTCCTCGTCTCCATCGGCGCGGGAGTCAGTGTCCCGTTCTTCATCATTGCGCGGTTCCTGGGCATCCGGACGGTATTCATCGAATGCATCGACCGCATCACTCTCCCCACCCTCAGCGGGAAACTTTGCTATCCGCTCTCCGACCTCTTCTGCATCCAGTGGGAGGAGCAGCGCCGCTTCTACCCGGAATCCGTCAACATAGGACCAGTGCTATGAATTTCTACGGAACACCCAGGATTGTGGTTTCAGTGGGGACGGACTACCACACCTTCGACCGGCTGGTGACGTGGATGGACGGATGGCTGGAGCAGCAGTCCGCTCCCCCCAGCTGCCTGGTGCAGCACGGCGCCAGCCGCCCTCCGCATTGCGCGCCGGGGGTGACCATGGTCTCGCACGAGGAAATTCTGGACCTTTACGCCGGGGCCGAAATAATAGTGGTTCAGGGCGGCCCGGGTTCCATCATCGACGCCCTCTCGACGGGGCACGTTCCCATCGCAGTTCCGCGACGCGCGGCGCTGCATGAGGTGGTTGACGACCATCAGGTCGAATTTGCCCGGCAGATGGAGCGGCAAGGCCAGGCTGTTGTGGCTGAGACGAAGGAATCCCTGTGGGCTGAACTTGAGCATGCCATGCGGGAGCCCCGGGACTTCTGTACCGCTCCGCGGCCCTCCGGCTCCGCTGAGGCTGCCCTCAGGCTGGGACGGGCCGTCGAAGAAATTCAGAAAGCCCCCGCCGGCATCGTTTCGATGCGACGAATCCGGCAGCTGCTGGCGCACCACTGATTTCCCCACCGTTTTCCTGGTGCCTCCTCGCGGTGACCTCAATGGAGAGGACCGCGAGGAGGCACTGTCATTTAGAAGCGGAATGTGATCCGGCCCAGCCGGTGCAGCAGCGCGAGGGCGCCGGCATAGATGGCTCCGCCGAAGCCGACCGTTAGCAGCAGGCCCTCCAACGACGGTCCAAAATGGAGGCGTGCCAGCAGACCGCCCGCTCCGAATACGCACAGGGCCAAGGCCGCGGGCAACAAGAGGGAGCGCCACGGGGCTGCGATTTTCATGACGGTGCCCACCTGGAAGGCAGCCAGCGAGCAATCGACCAGAACGGCGGCTGCCCACGCGGTGGCTGCGCCGGCAATTCCCCAGACCGGTATCAACGTGAGGTTGAGGGGCACGGCGACGGCGAGGGCTGCCGTCTTGTTCAGCAGTTGCCAGCTGCTGTGGCCCCCCATGAGCAACACGCTTTGGACGCCACCGGCCGAAACAGAGAGCAGCATGGCCGCGCCGATGATGATCAGGGCTGGCGCACCGGAGTCGAAGCCCGGACCGAAGACGGACATGACAGCGGGTCCGAAAGTTATCAGCAGCAGGTAGAAGGGCCATGCCCCCAGAATGAGCAGGCGTGTTGCTACGGAAAACACCTGGCGGGCGCGGGCCGCATCACCGGTGGCGAGAGTGGAACTGATGACAGGGCCCGTGACCATGCGGACGCTGTGGTCCAGCATGACTCCCAGGCGAACACACCTGTTCACGGCTCCATAGATTCCACCGGCGGCCGGCCCCAGCAGGATGAAGACCGCAATCACGTCAACCCACTCCAGCAGGACCTCCACCACGGAACTCGCACCACGGGCCCCGGAAAATGCCCAGAACCCCCGCACCGTCTCCATGCCCTCGGCCTTCATGCGGTCCGCCGTTTGTCCGGTCCAGGAGCGATGCATCTCGCGCCGGAGCGCCACAACGCCAAAGACTCCGGCCGCCAGAATCGGGACGGTCCAGGCCGTGACCAGGTGCGTCAGGCCGGCTCCGAACGCCAGGACCAGCAGAATGCCCGCAAGCCTCAAAGAAGGCAGCACAACGTTTTGCAAAACGGTGAAGGTGACCACCGCATGGAAACCGCGGAGGGCCCCAAAAACAGCGGTGAGGAGCGCACTGACGGGCAGGTAGAGCGCAGCCAGCCGAACGCCGTCGGACACCCAGCCGTCAGCTCCTCCCGGCAACACCTCCTGCATGTCCGCTGCCAGCCACAGAAGTCCGCCCACCAGCAACGATGCGGCGGCCACCGGGATGCACGCCGTCGCGAGTACGCGTCCTACAATCCGCTGCCGCCCGAGCGCCAGTGCGGCCGAAACCGTCCGTACCAGCCCGGTGTCCGCGCCGAAGGTGGCAACCGCCGTGGCGATGGCGAAATATGCCACCAGCTGGAAAAAGATGCCGGCGCCCGATTCGCCGAGGGTGTTGCTCACCACCAGGGTGGTGCCGAAGGCGACGGCGGCGCCGAACAGCACGCAGCAGAACGTTACGGCCCCTGTTTTCAGGAGCCGTTCGCCGGCCTTCCCATGGGCGGGGGCGGAAGTGCCCCCTGTCCGGACGCTCATGCCAGTGTCTCGCTGAAGGGCCGTGCCCTCAGCAGGACCGCCAGCGTCAGGGCCACGACGGTCAGCTGCAGCACGTCGAAACTGTAGAAGGCGGCAATCGCGGCTGCCGCGACCGGGACGCTGTGCAGCCAGAGTCCTGTGTTGCCACGGGCATGCCACGTCCGGAAGATTCCGCTGAGAAGGAAAATCGCAAACAAGCCGAGGCCAACGAACCCGTAGGAAAACATGAGCATCCAGATCTGGCCCTGGGTTCCGAGTGATACGCCGATGCTTTCTTCGAGGCGTGGTGCTCCGTAACCCAGCAGCGGGGACTTCAGGGTAGCCTCGAGGGTCTCGGCGTAAAGGCTGAAGCGGCCGCCGGTGCTGTCGCTGTACTTTTGGCGGCCGAGTATCTGCTCCAGCGTGCCGGTGGCTACCAGGGCAAAGTAGGCGGTTCCTGCGACGGTTCCGAGCGCGGCGACCCGCAGAAGGTGTCCCCGGCATCCCATCCGCACCAGGACATAGGCAATGGCCACACACAGCCCAACCAGCATTCCGCGGTTTCCGGTAGCCAGCGCCGGGATGACGGATGCCGCCAGCAGCAACAGGATCGCGGCACGTCCCCACGTTGACCGGAATGTACCCAGCGCCGCGATGGCCACCGGCGTCATGACCACGAATGCCACGCCCCAGCTGTTGCTGTAGGGAAACGGCGCGGCAGGCCTCTCGTAGGGCTCGGGCGCGCCCCACGGTCGCTGGATTTCGGCCATCCGGGGAAAAACCAGGTCATGGACGAGGGGATTGGATGTCAACGCTGGCGGCAGCAACGCGCCCACCGGCGTTGAAAGCCGGACCTCAGGTGCCTGGGTGGCGATGAGGCCCAGGACAACCACTGTGGCCCAGACGCAAAGCGTTCCGCCAATGATCTTCCGTGCGTTGAGCGTTTCGCGGGCGTTGATGTAGTAGAGCATGAAGATGCCTACGGCCAGGAGATTCCCGTACCGCTGGGCAAAACCGACGAGGCTCATGGCTGAGGGCAAGCTGACGGCGGCAGCAGCAGCCCAGAGCAGAAAGGCGAACCAGGGCAGGATGCCGGGAACCAGGTCAAGCCGCCGTCGAAGCACCATCAGGGTAGCCATGACGGCGGCAACGGTCATGGGCGCGAACGGGGCCGCCCCCAGCAGCCACCACACGGGGAAACCGGCCAGCAACACGTACATTGGCCATGCAGGAAGGGCGGCATCACCGCGATCGGTGAGGGTTGCTGGCAGCCGGACCCGTTCCTGAAGGCTCACAGGCCACGTCCCCGGCGCTCCACCACACTCAGCATCAAGCTGGCCGGGACCAGGCGCAATCCGACCAGGACCGCAGCGTAGGCACGGAGCTGCCTGACGTCCCTGCTCCATGCCCGCCACGCCCAGGTGACTGCTTCCTTGGTGTTGCCGGCTGCGGCATGCGCAAACGATATCTGTCCGGCTATCCGCGCGGTTCCCCGGGAAGTGCCCTCAAACTCGGGAAATTTGGCCAGCAGGTAGGTCAATCCGGCAGCAATGTTTTCCCAGCGGCCCGAAAAGAAGGATGCCCGGTCCCAGTGCACGATCACCAACGGTTCCAGGACTGACAGTACCGGCCCATGGCGGGTGGCCCGGAGCAACAGGTCATAGTCTTCCCCGTACGAGGCGGGCAGGTTCTCATCCACCAGGCCTGTATGGCCTTCCAGCAGGTGAGCACGGCGGTACACCAGGCTGGAGGGATGCACTGCCGTCACACGCGACTCCAGAAAGTCCGCCATGTGCACGGCGGCCGGCGGGATCCGGTCATGGGAATCCGTCCGCGTGCGGATGGTGATTCCGGTGGCCAGCGCGACGGCCTCGGGATGTGCGGCCCACAGCCCCATCTGCCGGGAGAGTTTCGCCGGGCACCATTCGTCGTCGTCATCGCAGAAGGCCACACACTCTCCCCGTGCCGCCAGGATTCCGGTGTTCCTGCCGCCGGCGAGGCCGGGCGTCCGGGCGTTCCTCAGGGTCCTGAGTATTCGCAGCGGCCGGGAAGGTCGAAAATACCGGGAAGGCAGGTCCCCCAGCGGGTCGATGTCGATGCCGTCGAACACCACAATGACCTCCACGGCACCGGCGTAGTCCTGCGCCAGGATGGAACGCACTGCCCGCCGCAGCAGCTCGGGGCGGCCGCAGGTGGCAATCACCACGGTGATCGTCGGGTGATGCTCCAGGGTTTTCATGCGTTTGTCCTCCGATCTGCACCGCTGAGAGCCATGAACTTCCGTTGCACAGACGCAATCACCACGGCCAGGTTCAGAAGGAACAGGCCGCCGTAGGCCCCGATGAAGAGGACCGGATTTCCCCAGGCGAGGAAGACCCAGCAGAGAGTCCCCATGTCGGTGGGCAGCAGCAGCCAGGACCGGAACGTCCCGGTGGGAGCCTCGGCGGGAGTTTCCAGGGTTTTGAGGAGCTGCTCGGCCAGGATCTGGCTCATGAAGTGGCCCACGCTTGTCAGGGTGTAGGCCAGCGGAAGCCAGGCGCTCCACTCCGGCAGCAGGCCTCCCTGCACGATCCCCACCAGCACCGCGAGATGTATCGCGGGTACGCGGACGGAGTCCACCAGGTGGTCCAGCCATTCTCCGGCGAGGCTGGTGGTTCCGGTCAGCCTGGCCACCTGGCCGTCCGCTGAATCCAGGACATAGCCCGCTGCCAGGAGCGCCGCTATGGCGGCACCCAGCCAGGGTGATGCCGGGGCAGCGGCTATCAGCCCGACGGCGGCAGCTGAGAATGCAGCGCTGATCATCGTGATTCCGTTGGCTGAGATGCCCCGGCTCGCCGCGGCGGCCGCCGCGTAGCGGGCCAGTCTCCTGTTGACCCAGCGCGTGTAGGCCGGCACGCCGTGGCCAGGTTTTTGGGCGGTGTGCAGCAGATACAGCGCATGGCTGTAAACGGGGGTTTTAACTGTGGTCATGGCTTCAGGACAGCCGTTGCGGTGAGCTCAAAGCTGTGGTCGGGTGTGGATCTGAAGTTGGAGTGGACTTCGGCACTGAGCACGTTGACTCCTGTTGTTAGGGCAGAACCCGGCAGTGTGATCCGTACCGGATTTGCGGTGGCGAAGGTGGTCCGCGGAGCGGCTGTGGCGAAGCTGTTGTTGGTGATGGTCCCGGCAGGCATGTTGACCCGTGTCACTTCGGTTCCGTTCAGATAAAGCACCACGCCGTCATCCGCCCGCGTCACGATATTTACTTCAGCTACGGTGCCTGGATCGGCCACCGTAAAGGCCTTGCGGTAATGGCTCGACAACGGCCGCGTTCCCTCGGCCACGAGCTCCGTGGCTATGGATGGGCTGCCCCAGCCCAGCGGGGCGTTGCCGTTGTTCCAGGCCGAATCGTCGAAGCCGGTGGTTCTCCAGGCGGGATCCGGAGCTTCGAGGGCAAAGCGGTATTTCCACTCCGCACCCGCCTGCACCAGTTGAATCGAGGCTGCGGGCTGCGGTGCCGTGGCCACTGCCGTGCTCGCTGAGTAGTTTGAGGCCGCATCGGCAGCCCGCACAAAGTAGCGGGCATTTGCCAGCGCCGGCACCTGGACCGTGGTTTGGGTAGTGGTGGCAATCACCCGGTCCTCGAGGATGACGTGGTAGATGCTGGGCGACCCCGAGGACGCGGTCCAGCTGAGCGTGTCCGTGGTTCCGTCCGTAGTGACAGTGAGGCCCGATGGCGTGCCGGGTGCGGTGGCGTCCCGCGGCGGGAAGATTACGAAGCCGCCGGACCATTGATTCGCTCCGCTGGCAGTGACGGAGGATTCGAAGTCTCCGCCGGTCCAGATCTTGCCGAGGCTGTCGATGAAGATTCCCCAGGCGCCGTAGCCACCCCTGCCCTTAAGAACGGGATTGAAATCGGGGATGTAGTCCCCGGTGGCCGCATCCCAGGCCCCGACCAGGTTGATGCGGTCAGCGCTGGTCCACTGGGTGCCGACATTGCTCCACGTGAAGGCGTTCGAGTAGTTCCAGTCATCGCAGTGGCAGCCGCCATAGACAACCCCGCCGCCTTCGGCTATGCGCTGGAAGTCCCCGCCGGCTTTCGTGATGTTTCCGGACATGCGGGCCAATGTCTGCGTGTCAAAGCTGAATAGGTTGTGTTGGGAACCACCCAGCCAGACCCTGTTGCCGGCTTCCTGGATAGCCAACTGGAAATCCGTGCCGGACGTCGTCGACGGGGTCCAGGTCCAGGGTGCCAGCGGTGCTCCCGCAACCGTCCGGACCGCGGCGGCACGGTAAGCAGTCGCATTGTTCGACATGGAGAAGTAACCGGACGCATACAGCCGTTCGCCGTTCGCGGCCGCGTCGATGGCCACCACCGTGCCGTTGAAGGCAGGATTCCAGCCCGCATCGGGCGTCGCATCCGTCGCCCGGACGCGGGCGCCGGCACGGGCGTAGACAGGGTTGGCCGCGGTGCCGCCGGTCAGATGGGTGAAGGCCCCGCCCAGGTAAAGCCAGCCATTTCTTACGGACAATCCGCGGACCTGCACAGTTGCGCCGGTCAGGCGGTTCTCCAGCTGCAGGCGCCAGGCAGCATCAGTTGAACCGGAGACCGGGTCCAGCGCCGCCACCCCCACGGCCGGGGCTCCGTTGACCGTGGTGAACTCACCCCCGACCACCAGCTTGCCGTTTGGAAGAACGGCAAGCGACTTGACCTGGCCGTTAAGGACCGGCCGGAAGGTGCTCACCCATTCGCCGGTGTTCACGTTGAACCCGGCAACATAGGACTGCTCCACCCTGTTGAGTCCGGCGGCATTCCGCTGGACATACCGGAAGTTACCGCCGACAAAGACGGTGTTGCCGATCTGGGCAAAGTCCTGAACTTCCGTGTTCATCTCCCCTCCACGCCCGTTGGCCAGCCCCGTCACTCCCCACACAGTCGGCTGGGCGCCGTTCTGCGGAAGAGGCCGCTGCGAAAACCCTGGCGTCCCGGCGTCTCCGACAGGGGTGAAGGTGATATCTGCCTGCGTCAGCCTGGGCCGGAGGTACATCTGGGTGAAGGGACGGGCGTTGCCCGCGGTGGCGGTGGCAGACCACACATGGCTGGATGCATCGGCTGTGCCTCGAATGTTGCTGCCGAAGGCCCAGCCTTTCGTCCAGTTCTGGGCCGCTGCCTCGGACGTCACCACCCGGTTGAAGTTTTGATCAGTGCCGAAGCTGCTGGTCAGGCCACCACTGAAATTCCCGGCACCGAACGTGAAGGACGCAACCCGGTGCTCAGCGCCGAACGTCCAGACCCAGCGGTCCATGTTGGTGACCCTGAACCTGGCCTCCTGCCAGTTGAGGCCGTCCGGGGACGTGGCCCGGCGGAGACGGAAGCCGTCCGGCAGCAGATCCGGTGCCTGCCCGTTCAGGAGGCCGTCAATCACGGTGGCGGAAAGCTGACGGGGTGTAAATGCGCCCGTTCCCGTCACTGTCGTGCGCACCTGCGCGGTGGTTCCCACGCCCTGGTAGATCTCTTTCCACCCTTCCCGGCCCCGGCCAATCAGGACCCAGCCGCCGCCGTCGGTCGCCTGGTCGCAAAAGAACTGCTCCGGCGCCGGCATCCGCGGCGTCAGGAGCCAGTAAATCCCGGAGGGCGCACTGGGGGCGGTTTGCTTGATCTCCCAGCAGGACGCAGCGGCGCGCAGCTGGGTTGTTCCGTCCCGGATTATCGGTTCGTCGGCCGCCGCAGCCGGGGGCAGGGATGAGAGCAAGGTGATGGGAAGCAGGACGGCCGCCATTGCAGCGGCTAATACCTTGGCGCGGTTCATGGTGCGCAGCCGGAGCAGTCTGGCGTTTTGCATCGGATCTGCCTTTCCCAACACGTCAGCATGCAGCCACGTCGGGGAAGCTGTGGGCCACCACGACCCACTTCCCGTCGTGTTGCTGAATATCAAAAATGTTGATGGCGGTCCGGGTCCCGGGCGGGGCGGCAGCCAGAACAACGGCGCCAGCGGTATCGCGGATTTCAACCCCGCTTGAGTCCAAACAGCTGGAGAACCTGTGGGTGGGGACCCGGTCCAGAAGGAGCACTTCCACCTTCCCGGTTCCGGTGACCTTGACTGAACCGGTCTGCACCCACTCGTTGTGTTGGAATTCGTGGAATCGGGCCTGCAGCTCCCCCAAGGCCGAGCCGCGGGCAACGGCCGCGAAGTCCGGCATGACAGGTTCCGGTTTCTCGACGCCCGGCGGCGTAACCGGGGCCGAGACCTTGCCGGCGGCCGTTTCGAATGCGGCACTCGCCCGTCTCAGCTCCGCTATCGGAGCCGCCGGCAGCTCTGCTTTCGGGGCCGCCGGCAGCTCTGCTTTCGGGGCTGCCGGCTTTTGTTCCGCCAGAGCGGGATCGAGCTGCGGTTTGGCCGCCCCAGGCTGGGTGTCCTGTCTGCCGGCGTGATCGGCAGCGGGGACAGCCCCGCCTGGGACAACCGGGAGGGCGTCGCCGAGGAGAACCTGGTGATCGGACACAGCCGCGTCAGCCATGGGCTGGTCTTCCGGAACCGCTGGGCCGGAAGAAGCCGCAACCAGACCAACGAGGACGGCGGTTACCGAGGCTGCACCAATTCCACCGCCTATCCGCAGCCGGCGGCGAGACCCATGACCTGCGGTGCCACCGCGCGGTGTCCGCGGCGAGCCTGATGATGATCGACGTGTTTTCACTTCTGAAACCTTTCGGGGACTATCTCGAGAACGGGCCGGTGTGGTCAGCCTGTGGCGTGCAGGCTGTGGGGTGCGGTCATGGCTTCAGGACAGCTGTGGCGGTGAGCTCGAAGCTGTGGTCGGGTGTGGATCTGAAGTTGGAGTGGACTTCGGCGGTGAGAACATTGACTCCTGCGGCCAGGGCAGAGCCCGGCAGTGTTAACCGAACCGGGTTTGCGGTGGCCACATTGGTGCGGGGAGCCGCTGTGGCGAAGCTGTTGTTGGTGATGGTCCCGGCAGGCATGTTGACCCGTGTCACTTCGGTTCCGTTCAGATAAAGCACCACGCCGTCGTCTGCGCGCGTGACGATATTCACTTCGGCCACGGTGCCGGGATCGGCCACGGTGAAGGTCTTGCGGTAGTGGCTCGACAGCGGCCGTGTCCCCTCGGCTGTCAGCTGGGTGGCGATCCCGGTGCTGCCCCAGCCCAGCGGGGCGGTGCCGTTGTTCCAGGCTGAATCGTCGAAGCTGGTGGTTCTCCAGGCGGGGTCCGGAGCCTCGAGGGCAAAGCGGTATTTCCACTCCGCCCCGGCCTGCACCAGCTGGACCGGGGGCCGCGGTGGCGTAACGACGGCGGTGCTGGCTGAGTAGTTTGAGGCCGCATCGGCAGCCCGCACGAAGTAGCGGGCATCGGCCAGCGCCGGCACCTGGACTGTGGTTTGGGTGGTGGTGGCAATCACGCGGTCACCGCGGATGACGTGGTAGACGCTGGGCTGCCCGGGGGACGCGGTCCAGCTGAGCGTGTCCGTGGTTCCGTCCGTGCTGGCTGTAAGGCCGGTCGGCGTGCCGGGTGCAGCGCTGTCCCGCGGCGGGAAGTTCACGAACCCGCCGGACCATTGGCCCGCTCCTGTGGCAGTGACTGAGGATTCGAAGTCTCCGCCGGTCCAGACCTTGCCCAGGCTGTCCACGAAGATTCCCCAGGCGCCGTAGCCAACGCGGCCTTTCATGACCGGGTTGAAGTCGGGGATGTAGTCGCCGCTGGCCGCATCCCAGGCGCCGACCAGGTTGATGCGGTCAGCGCTGGTCCACTCCGTGCCTACATTGCTCCACGTGAACGCGTTCGAGTAGTTCCAGTGGCCGCAGTGGCAGCCGCCATAAACAACTCCGCCGCCTTCGGCCACGCGCTGGAAGTCACCGCCGTTTCTGGTGATGTTTCCCGACAGGCGGGCGAACGTCTGCGGGTCAAAGCTGAAGAGGCTGTGTTCGGAACCGCCCAGCCATACCCGGTTGCCGGCCTCCTGGATCCCCAGCTGGAAGTCCCGGCCTGTATTCGTCGACGGGGTCCAGGTCCAGGGTGCCAGCGGTGCGCCCGCAACGGTTTGGACCGCTGCAGCACGGTAGGCCGTTGCGTTGTTCGACATGGAAAAATAGCCGGATGCGTAGAGCCGTTCGCCGTTGGCAGCGGCATCAACCGCCACCACGGTGCCGTTGAAGGCGGGGTTCCAGCCCGCGTCGGGCGTCCCGTCCGTCACCCGCACCCGGGCGCCGGCACGGGCGTAGACGGGGTTGGCCGCGGTGCCGCCGGTCAGATGGGTGAAGGCCCCGCCAAGGTAAAGCCAGTCGTTCCTCACGGACAGCCCGCGCACTTGGACCACCGCCCCGGTGATGCGGTTTTCCAGCTGGAGCCGCCACCCCGGGTCAGTTGCACCGGTTACCGGATCCAGGGCGGCGATGCCCACGGCCGGGGCCCCGTTGATCATGGTGAACTCACCACCGACCACCAGCTTGCCGTTGGGCAGGCTCGCCAGGGACTTGACCTGGCCGTTAAGGACCGGCCGGAAGGTGCTCACCCATTCGCCGGTGTTGACGTCGAACCCGGCAACATAGGACTGCTCCACCCTGTCCAGCCCTGCGGAGTTCCGCTGGACATAACGGAAGTTGCCGCCAACATAGACGGTGTTGCCGATCTGGGCGAAGTCCTGTGCTTCGGTGTTCATTTCTCCCGTGCGCCCGTTGGCCAGGCCGGTCACGCCCCACACCGTGGGCTGGGCGCCGTTCTGCGGAAGCGGGCGCTGCGAAAACCCCGGCGCCCCGGCATCGTCGGGGGCGGCAAACGTGATGTCCGCCTGCGTCAGCTTCGGCCGGAGGTACATCTGGGTGAAGGGTCGGGCGTTGCCGGTGGTGGCAGTGGCAGACCACACATAGCTGGATGCATCGGTGGTGCCTCGGATGTTGCTGCCGAAGGCCCAGCCCTGGGTCCAGTTCTGGGCTTCCGCCTCGGACGTCACCACCCGGTTGAAGAGCTGGTCAGTGCCAAAGCTCCTGGTCAGGCCTCCACTGAAATTTCCGAGGCCAAAGGTGAACGACGCAACCCGGTGCTCGGCGCTGAACGTCCAGACCCAGCGGTCCATATTTACGACCTTGAATCTGGCCTCCTGCCAGTTGAGGCCGTCCGGGGACGTGGCCCGCCGGAGACGGAAGCCGTCCGGCAGCAGATCCGGAGCCTGCCCGTTCAGCAGCCCGTCAATCACGGTGGCGGAAAGCTGTCGGGGCTCAAAGGCGCCAGTACCCGTCACCGTCGTCCGTACCTGCGCGGTGGTTCCAACGCCCTGGTAAATTTCCTTCCACGCTTCCCGGCCACGGCCAATCAGGACCCAGCCGCCGCCGTCGGTTTCCTGGTCGCAAAAGAACTGCTCCGGCGCCGGCATCCGCGGCGTCAGGAGCCAGTAGATCCCTGATGGCGCACTGGGGGCGGTTTGCTTGATTTCCCAGCAGGACGCTGCCGCACGCAGCTGGGTTGTTCCGTCCCGGACTATCGCCTCGTCGGTTGCCGCTGCCATGGGCAGCGATGACAGCAGGGAAACAGGAAGCAATGCCGCGGCCAGTATCGCGGCCAGGACCCTGGCGCGGTTCCGGGCGCGCGGCGTCCCCGGCGAGCCTGATGATGATCGACGTGTTTTCATTCCGGAACCTTTCAGGCGGTTTCCAAGTCGCGGTTCGGTCACGGTAGGCCCCGGTTGCGAGACCGTTCAAGGCACTTTGGGCCGTTTCAGCGAGGTCCCGTGCCGGATCGAAAAAGACAGGTAAATGGGCTTCCGAGTCCAAGTAGCTCTCCGAACATGCGAGTAATTGGCAGGGCACGTTTCACGTATGGAAGCTCCGGATTCGGGTTGGGGACACTCGTGAAGGCAGCCCTCCCGCCGCATAGCTTTTTCCCACTGGATTAGACGGAAGTGGAAGCTGACGCCGCCAGGTGCCAATGGAGAAATGCCTCCGAGTCGGCAGGCGGCGCGCCCTCTGTCCGCCCCTTCCCTGCTTTCACAGACATTCCTACGAATCGAAGGTTTACGTCATGACTGCTATGGGCACAGGCACCCGAAAAATCGGCGGGGAGCTGCCGCAAAGTCCCGCATCCCCCGGCCTGCATCCGGACAACGGAGTCGTGGCGGAGGACCTGCAGGAGCCGCTTGGAATACGGGGACAGAACTGGGTGCGCCAACACCGCATGGCCCTGACCGTGGCTGATCTTTGCTGCATTGCCGCGGCCACCGGGCTGGCGGCCGCGGCCTTCCCGCAGCCGGACACCGGATACCTGGGCGCCGCCGTCGCCGGCCTCTGGCTTCTTGGCCTGGCGGCATACAGGAGCAGGGACTTCCGGGTCCTGGGAACGGGCACCGAGGAGTATAGGCGCGTGGTCACTGCCTCGCTGATCACCTTCGGCGTCCTCTCCATCCTGTGCCAGCTGCTGGTGACCGGAGTGGAGCAGGACTTTTTTGTACTGGCCTACGCCTCCGGGCTTGCCGCTCTTCTGTGCGGACGCCTGGCGTTGCGGCGTTGGCTCGCCAGGCAGAGGACCCAGGGCCGGTGCCTCTCGCGAGTGGTGGTGCTCGGAGAACAGGACAACGTGGAGTACGTCATTGGGCAGATCCGGAAAAAGTCCGCGGGCGCATACCTGGTGGTGGGCGCCGCCCTCGTTTCTGAGCAGGACACCCTCAGCGTGGACGGCCAGCAGGTGCCGGTTGTCTCCGACGTCCGGTCCCTGATCCCTGTGCTCAAGAGCATCGCACCCGATGCCGTCATAGTTGCCGGGCCCGTGCCAGGGGGCAGCGAATTTGTCCGGGACCTCGGTTGGCGCCTGGAGGAAAGCGGCACTGAACTGGTCCTTGCCACCGGCCTGGACAATATTGGGGCACCGCGCATCTACGTCCGCCCGGTTGAGGGACTGCCTCTGATGCACATCAACGTGCCGAGCTACTGGGGACTCAAGCACGTGGCCAAACGGCTCATGGACATCGTGCTCTCCGGCTGCGCCCTGCTGGTGCTGCTTCCTGTTTTTGCCGCGCTGGCCTGGCTGGTTACCTACGACAGCCGCGGCCCCGCGATCTTCCGGCAGGAGCGGGTTGGACACCGGGGCCGGACGTTCATCATGTACAAGTTCCGCTCGATGGTCCAGACCGCGGAATCGGACCTGTCCGGTTTGGTTGACCGCAGCGAAGGTGCCGGCCTGCTGTTCAAGTTGCACGAGGATCCGCGCGTCACCCGGGTGGGCAAGTGGCTCCGGCGCCATTCACTTGATGAGCTTCCGCAGCTGTGGAACGTCTTCAAGGGGGACATGAGCCTCGTTGGGCCGCGCCCTCCCCTGCAGTCCGAGGTTGCGGCCTATGAAAGCGCCGTCCATCGCCGGCTGTACGTCAGGCCCGGACTGACCGGAATGTGGCAGATCAACGGACGCTCCGACCTGAGCTGGAAGGACAGCGTGCGGCTGGACCTCTACTACGTGGAGAACTGGTCCCTCGCCGGAGACCTGCTGATCATGCTCCGGACGGTCAAGGAGCTCGTGAAGCCTCACGGGGCGTACTAAGACGGCCCCCACTCCATAAAAATCAGCCCGGAAGGAACACCTCGATGACGGCGAAAATCGGGTACGCGGCAGGAGCCTACGACCTCTTCCATATCGGCCACCTCAACCTTTTGAAGCATGCCAGAAGCCAGTGCGATTACCTGATAGCGGGTGTGGTGGACGACGACCTTGTAGAACTGACCAAAGGAAAACGCCCGGTGATCCCGTTGGCTGAACGCCTGGAAATCGTGGACAGCATCAAGTTCGTTGATGAAGCGCGGCCGGAAATCTACGCCGACAAACTGGAGACGTGGCGTGAGGTGGGCTTCCACATCTTTTTCAAGGGAGACGACTGGAAGGGCACGCCGCAGGGAATGACCCTGGAGCGGCGGTTTGGCGCCGTCGGGGTGGAAGTCCTCTATTTTCCCTACAGTCTCCAGACCTCGAGCACCCTGCTGCGACGAGCCCTGGACGCCCTTGCCGAGCAGGATCCAGGGGGAAGGGCGTCGTTTGAGGCGGGGTGAGGCCGCTCAATCACCCTTTGAACTGCGGCTCCCGCTTTTCCTGGAACGCCTTGAAACCCTCCGCGTAGTCCTCCGTCTTGCAGAGGCGCGCCTGCTCAGCGTTCTCTTCCTTCATCGACGTCCACAGCCCAAGGCGCTGGTCGCGGATGTGCGCCACCAGCTCCTTGCTGGCCTTGAACGCACCCGTCGCACCGGTGGCCACGCGGGCCACAATGGCACGGGTTGAATCGAGCAGCTCCTCGGCAGGAAGGGCCCGGCTGAACATCCCCTGCGCCACGGCTTCAGATCCCGAGATCAGCTCCGCCGTGTAGATCAGGTCAAGCGTCCGGTGCATGCCCAGCCGCTCGGTGAAGTACCAGTGCCCGCCGGAATCCAGCGTGGCACCGAGCTTGGCGAAGGGCGAGCCGAACTTCGCGTTCTCCGCCACGTACACCACGTCGGTGGCCAGCAGCAGACCCAGCCCCACGCCCAGGCAGGCGCCCTGCGCCGCCGCGAACGTCGGCGCAGGGAACGCGCTCATCTTCTCCAGCAGCGGCTGCACCAGCCCGCCCAGGTACGCCTCGGCGTCGTCGTTCTCCGGCGTGACGCCGGAAATGTCCCGGCCCGCGCAGAAAGCGCGCCCCTCTCCCCTGAGCAGCAGTGCCCGCACCTCGCCGCGGGAGGCGGCGGCAACGGCGTCGTCGTACGCTTGGGACAGCTCCGCCAGCGCCTGCTCGTCCAGAGAGTTCAGCTTCTGCGGGGCATTGAGGACAACTTCGGCGACGCCGCCGGCGATGGAGAGGGAGATCATGGGTGCTCCTAGCGTTGAGACCAAATATTCAGAAGGGGCTAAACGTCGAAGTCGACCGTGACTTCCTTGCTGGTGGGGTGGGACTGGCAGGTCAGGACGTAGCCCTTGTCCAGCTCATCCTGCTCCAGCGCGTAGTTTTCGTCCATGGTCACGGAACCAGTGACCACCTTGGCGCGGCAGGTGCCGCACACTCCCCCGGCGCACGCGAACGGCACGTCCGGGCGGACCCGCAGCGCGGCGTTGAGGATGGACTCGCGGGCATGCGTGGGGCTGGCGACATCGCCCTGCAAGCCGTCCAGCTTGAACGTGATCTTGTACGTCTCCTGCGACTCGTCCTCGATGACGGGACGGCCGGCATTGCCCTCCGGCCGGTCCGGCTTCCCGGAGGTGAACAGCTCGAACCGGACGTGCTCCGGCTTCACCCCGCGCTCGGCCAGCGTGTCCCGGCACAGCTGCACCAGCTCGAACGGCCCGCACAGGAACCACTCGTCCACGTCGTCCGCGTGGATGGCGGTGCCCAGCAGCTTCTGCAGCTTCTCGGCGTCGATCCGCCCGCTCAGCAGCGGCGCGATCCGCTGCTCCCGGGACAGCACATGGTGCAGCGCCAGGCGCTGCGGATACTTGTCCTTCAGGTCCGCCAGCTCCTCCAGGAACATCACGTCCATGGCGGCCTTGTTGGCGTAGATCAGGTCGAACCGGGTGTCCGGGTTGGCGGCCAACAGCGTCCGGGCGATAGCAATCACCGGCGTGATGCCCGAGCCCGCAGCGATCGCCACGAAGTTCCCCGGCTCCCCCGCCAGCTCCTCGGGATGGTTCATGGAGTTCATGACATTCTGCTCCACGGTGTTGCCGTCCCGGCCGTGCTTGGAAACGAACGCGCCCATGGGGCTCATCACGTCCAGCGTGTCCCCCGCCTTCAGCCCGGCGTTGGCCCACGTGGAGAACAGCCCGCCCAGGTCCTTCTTGATGGCCACCCGGATCTCGCTGCTGCCGTCCGCGAAGCTGCGCGGCTCGGCACAGATGGAGTAGCTGCGGCGGATCTCCTTCGGCTCGCCGGTCTCGTCCGGGAGCGTGGTGCGCAGAGCCACGTACTGGCCCGGCAGGTAGTCGAACTGCCCGGCCAGCTCGGCCGGCACCGCGAAGGTCACCTCGATGGCGTCCTCCGTCAGGCGGCGCACCTCCGCGACGGTCAGGGAATGGAAGGTCGGACGACGGCGGCCGGCGGCCTCTGCCGATTCGGCTGCGGTCTGGCGGACAACGGGCATGGGCTTTTTCCTTACAGGACTTTGAAGTAGTCGAACGGTTCCCTGCAGTCCTGGCACACGTAGAGCGCCTTGCAGGAGGTGGAACCGAAGCGGGTGAGTTCCTTGGTGTTCAGCGACGAGCACTGCGGGCACTTCACGGCCAGGCTCAGGCGGACCGGTCCGTTGTGGCCGAGGGTTGCTTTGCCGGTGGGCGGTGCGATGCCGTACTCCTTCAGCTTGGCCTTGCCGGAATCGGTCATCCAGTCCGTGGTCCACGCCGGGCTCAACACCAGCTCCACGTGCACGCTGGGATAGCCCTCCTTGTGAAAGACAGCCTTCAGGTCATCCCGGATGGCGTCCATCGCCGGGCAGCCGGAATATGTGGGCGTGATGGTGACCTGGACAGCGGGCACCGGCCCGCCGTCGTCGAACAGCTTTACCTCCCGCAGGATGCCCAGGTCCTCGATGGTGAGCACCGGGATCTCCGGATCGCAGACGGTGGCGGCGATGTCCCACGCCTTCTGCCGGGCGGTTTCCCCGGTCCTGGTCTGGAAGTCCGAGATGTACATGGCAGTCACCAGCTTGCTCCGGGATGCTCGCGGGCCAGCACCTGCATCTCGGCGAGCAGGTAGCCCAGGTGTTCCGAGTGCCTGCCCTGGCGGCCGCCGCCCGGCGCTGCCGGGACGTCCGGGACTTCCAGTTCGGCCTCCGCGAGGACCGCTCCGGTGAGGCGGTCAAAGTCCGCCTTCAGGCTGGAAGGTTCGACGGCGGCACCGGACTCCGCGAGCCGGTGCGTCAGCTCATCGTCCACGAAGAGCTCGCCGACGTAGGGCCAGATGAGCTTCAGGCCGCGGATCATCCGTGTTCTGGATTCTTCCGTTCCGCCGGCCAGGCGGAGGACCCACTGGGTGCTGTGGTCGCGGTGGTAGTCCACTTCCTTCACGGCCTTGGCGGCGATGGCAGCCAGTGTTGCATCCGTGGACTCGGTGAGCCGGCGGTAAAGCTCGAACTGGTAGTAGCTCACCACGAACTGCCGGGCGATGGTGACGGCGAAGTCCCCGTTGGGCTGCTCGAACAGGTGCGCGGAGCGGAACTCGTGCTCGCGGCGGAAGTAGGCGAGGTCGTCCTCGGATTTTTCCCAGGCGCCGCCGGCGTAGCTGAGGAAGCTGCGGGCGTGGCCCAGCTGGTCCAGGGCGATGTTGCCCAGGGCCACGTCCTCCTCCAGCTCGGGGGCGCGGGAGATCCAGTGGCCCAGGCGCTGGGCCAGGACCAGGGCGTCGTCGCCGAGGCGCAGCGCGTACTCGGCCACGTCCTCGGTGGGCTTGGCCAGGCCGGTGCGGACCTCGAGTGCGATGTCCTCCGGGCGGAGTGCGTTGCCCGGGGTGATGCGGGTGGCGCTGGCGCTTCCGTCGCCGCTGGCGCCTGCGCCGGCGACGCCGACGGAGATGTCGCCGTGGCCTTCTGTGTGCGTTGTCTCCGGGGTGGTCACAGGTGCTTCACGCCTTCGCTCTTGGTGTAGTACGTGGCATGCCGGTAATCCTTGCCCTGGGGCGACTCGAAGAACGCGCCCTTGGCGTCCGGGTCGCTGCTGGCGATGGCGTCGGCCGGGACCACCCAGATGGATACGCCTTCGTTGCGGCGGGTGTAGAGGTCGCGGGCATTACGCAGCGCCATCGCGGCGTCCGGCGCGTGCAGGCTGCCGGCGTGCACGTGGGACAGCCCGCGGCTGGACCGCACGAAGACCTCCCACAGCGGCCATGCGCTGCGGTGCAGCGGGGCCTCGACAGGCTCAACCGCCGGGCTTGCGGACTTCTCGGGCTCAGGCACCGGGGCCACGGGGCTGTTCTCAGTCACCGGTTTTTCGCCAGGGAATTCTGGGTTGCCATGGGGGCTCATGCTGCGTATTCCTTCGTCGTCTTTGACTGTTTTGCTGCGTAGGCGGCCGCTGCCTCCCGGACCCAGGCACCGTCGTCGTGCGCCTGCCGGCGGCGCTCAAGCCGCTGTGAATTACAGGGGCCGCGGCCGGCCAAAACTTCCTTGAATTCATTCCAGTCCAGCGGGCCGTGTTCCCACTTTTTGGTGTCCTCGTTGTAGCGGACCTGGTCATCCGGGAGGGTGAGGCCCAGCACCTTGACCTGCTCCACCATCATGCCGACGAACCGTGAGCGCAGCTCGTCGTTGCTGAAGCGCTTGATGTTCCAAGCCATGGACTGCTTGGAGTTGGGGGAATCGTCGTCCGGCGGGCCGAACATCATCAGGGAGGGGGCGTACCAGCGGTTCACCGCGTCCTGCGCCATCTGCTTCTGCGCGGGAGTTCCGTTGGAGAGTTCCAGCAGGATCTCGAAGCCCTGGCGCTGGTGGAAGGACTCTTCCTTGCAGATGCGCACCATGGCCCGGCCGTAGGGACCGTACGAGGCGCGGCACAGCGGCACCTGGTTGCAGATCGCGGCGCCGTCCACCAGCCAGCCGATGGCCCCCATGTCCGCCCAGGTGAGGGCCGGGTAGTTGAAGATCGAGGAGTAGCGGGCCTTGCCGGCGATGAGGTCGTCCATCATCTGGTCCCGTGACTGGCCGAGGGTTTCGGCGGCCGAGTAGAGGTAGAGCCCGTGGCCGGCCTCGTCCTGGACCTTGGCCATGAGGATCGCCTTGCGCTTCAGGCTGGGGGCGCGGGTGATCCAGTTGGCCTCCGGCTGCATGCCGATGATCTCCGAGTGCGCGTGCTGCGAGATCTGGCGCAGGAGCGTCTTGCGGTAGGCAGCGGGCATCCAGTCGCGCGGCTCGATCCGGGAATCCTCGGCGATCACGCGGTCAAAGTACGCCTGACCCTCGGCCTCCAGCTGGTCCTGTGCCGTGCCAGCGCCTTCTGTGTTTTGCGCCGCCGCGGCGGGGGCTGCCGGCTGGCCAGGCACTGACTGCAGGTTCTGCGCTGCCATGGTTGCTCCTATGCATTCACGTCCGTACGGAACCTCGGTCCGCACCGGAAAGATTATTTACCGACCGTTCGTTCAGGATATGCGGAAGAAAAGTGCAGCGTCAAGCAAGGGACACAGAAAAGCGGGGGGGGGGTGGGGGGGAAGGAGCGGCGCCGGGGGGGCGGGGACGGTAAAAAAAAAAAAAAAACCACACAAAAAAACCCCCAAAACAAAAAACAAATACAATAAAACAAACCAAAAAAAAAAAAACAGAAACAAAAATTAACGAAAAAAAAAATAAATTGAATAAAAAATATATTTTAACACCCAA